>JBEPXS010000124.1:0-624 GCA_041641755.1 Balneolaceae bacterium | reverse complement strand
CAGGATTCTCTACCCCATCCACCCAACGGAATTACACTTAGTGATGACGGAGAGCATCTGATTCTCTGTCCCTGGGAAGGAGCTCAGACTTTTTATGGATGGTCACCCGCCCGCTCGGCTCTTGAAGAAATTAAAAATTATGATTCCGGAGGTGATTTTGACGGCCTCGAAATCGTAAATGGCACCTGGGTGGTCTCGAGCCAGGTTGACTCCACAATCTATGTTGGTGGAGAAGCAACTATCAAAACGCCGGGTGATCCAGCCGATATTGGTATCGACACCAAGCGCCAGCGGGTAGCTGTACCATATATAGCACTCAACAGGGTTGATATTTGGGCGTTGCCAGCAGAATAAAACCCAATTCAGTACCTTAGTGCATTCTTGGAATGTCGATTAATCGGCATTCCAGGTTTTTATGAGTTCACGATCTATTTTGAATGGATACGACTGCTTTTACTGTTATAGTTGATGAAATAAATTAAAAAATGAACGCAGGAGTAATTCATGTTTCTTCTTCAATCGGATGAATTATTGGATCATGCAAAAGATATAATTCACAAGGATACGCAGCACCATAAACTCAGCATTGATCTTACGATAGCTGAAATATATCAGTTAACGGGA
>JBEPXS010000123.1:0-9089 GCA_041641755.1 Balneolaceae bacterium | reverse complement strand
AGCGAGGGGGCCAGTTTATCGATGGCCTGATGGTGCATGGCATTAACGGTAATCTCTGATGTTTCCATAATATCGGCCAGCAGGCTACCCTTCTGTACCTCTATCCCTTTCTTGGGGAAAATTGAATATACTTTCGGGATTTCACCATAAAACCCTGTTATATCCTGATGCAGCGTCCCACCCAGTTTCACATTTAACAACTGGGCACCCCGACATATTCCCAGCACCGGCATCTTCAGCTCCAGAGCTTTCGTCAAGTAATGAAGCTCCATCTCATCGCGCTCCTTGTCTACTTTCCTTGAGCGTGTCGCCAGAATCTTGCGAAACAGAAATAGCAACGGGTATAAAAAGAAGGAAAAAACTCGAATGAATAGTTGCCTGAATCCTGTTGGCTTCGAAAATTCAGTATCTTCAAAGCTATACTGCTGTCCGTAATGTTGTGGATCCACATCTGCACCGCCGCCAAGTATGAGTCCATCCAGATCCTCAATGTTATGCCTTTTGCTGGTGGTCAGGTGAATTGCCTTACCCCCCTGCAACCAAACTCCAAGCCTGGTGAATAACCAGGCCGCAGTGCCCCCTCTTTCGGGACCGGTAACACCAATTACTGGATTAGTCTTATTCATCAAGATCTAGCAATATAGCTACAGTTTGTGCCCATTCTTTCCTGAACGAAACCAATGTAGTACCTTTTCTAAAAAGGTATAACTGACTTAATTTCCTCAACATTTCATCATTCACGGTCAGTTTTTCTATTTCCTGCCAGCGTATCCATTCATCCTGAAAACTCCAGTTCGGATCTTCAATCCTGCTGTTCGGCAACCGGTAATGGAAGGTTGGGCGGGGTTTGTTCTTTTCATCTTCCAAAGCTTTTGCTACCTGTTCTTCTTCAAGCAGAGCCAGGATTGGCATCATATCCAGAGGACGATTACGAGTAGGATTGAATCGGAGATAATCAGAAACCAGTTGCTGTTGCGAAGGAGCATAATCCTCGTTTAACACTTGTTCCACATATTCTGTCGGGAAATGATCTATAAATGGTGAGATACGACGGGAAAGATCAATATTCAGCTCCTCAAGCAGCCAGGGATAGAGGACGAAAAAGGCCCGTAAATAACGTACCAGTGTATCTACTTCAAGATCCGGGGGCTCTACATTCACATGCAAACCGAACGCATGCATCCAGGAAGTTTCGGTCCCCTTCGCCTTCTTTTTTTGCAGCTCAGCTCTCAAGCGATCCAACTGGTTAATTTCCGAAAATGGAACGGGCGGCATCACTATTTCGAGTGGAATAACCGCCTTTGCCAGCTTATCCAGGATATCCCCGATAGAGTCTTTAATTCTCTGCTCGTCGATCTCCAGATTCCAGTCCCCAAGCAGATCGGTTCCCGCCATCTTTTTTAGTAGCCGTGCATCCAGTTCTACCTCAAAATCTCCAAGTTCAGTGTTCTTGACATTATATTGGTAACGATGTTTTTTCACAATTTTACCACCAAACAAATCCTGTATAATCTGGGCAGCCTCGTCGAGTTCCAACCCGGTAAATTCTAGCTCAAATCCGACTTTCCGGAGAGTTCCCTCCCTATTTTTCGTTTTTGGCAGCGTTGATGTCATTTAATAAATTCTTTATCAATTAATATTTAAAGCACCCATTTTTGTATGGTACGATGTAAAATAGTGAAAAGTATTTGCCTTACTTCAATCTTCTTTTCATAATCAGTGAAATGTCAGCTAAAATTAAATTGAGATATTATGAAGCGATACTATTTTTCTCTTTTATTTCTACTACTCTTCTTGCCCGGCTTAGCGTTGGCACAGCAGCAACCGCAGGTCTTTCAGGGAGCGCACATCATCCCAATATCGGGCAATGAAATTGAAAATGGGGTACTTATCGTTCAAAATGGAAAAATATCGGCTGTTGGAACGGCTGGTGAAGTTGATATCCCCTCCGATGCTAATGTTACGGATGTCTCCGGCAAGGTGATTATGCCCGGACTCGTCGATTCACACTCTCACATCGGTGAAGGCGATGGTGGCGACCGTTCAGCAGCCATGCATCCTTCCGTACGGATTTTAGATGCCATTGATCCCAACAGTGATACCTTCAAAAAAGCCCTTGCCGGTGGAATTACTTCTGTAAACGTTATGCCCGGGTCAGGTCATCTTATGAGCGGACGAACCGTTTATTTGAAACTCCGTAAATCTGACACTATTGAGGGGATGCTGTTTGTGGACGATCCCACTGAACAGGTGGCCGGCGGACTCAAAATGGCCAATGGTACTAATCCTTTGGGAGATGCGCCCTTCCCAGGAACACGTGCGAAATCAGCAGCTATGGTTCGCAAACTTTTTATAAAGGCTCAGGAGTATAAGCAAAAAGTTGAGCAGGCTGAGGGTGATCCCGAAAAGATGCCTAAACGGGATCTCGGCATGGAAACCCTGGTTGAAGTGCTGGAGGGAAAGCGTATTGTACACAATCACACCCATCGGCATGATGATATATTGACCGCTATCCGCCTGTCCGAAGAGTTTGGATACCGGCTTGTACTACACCATGTAAGTGAGGCGTGGAAAATAGCCGATGAGATTGCAGAATCGGGTGTCCCCTCCTCCATCATTGTACTCGACGCCCCGGGTGGTAAGCTGGAAGCTGTCGATATCAAATACAAAAACGGGGCCGTACTGGAAGAAGCCGGCGCCACAGTAGGCTACCACACCGACGCCTCGATCACGGATACGCGCCTTTTCCTGCGTTCAGCTGCGTTTGGGATCCGTTCGGGGATGAGCCGAAAAAACGCTTTACGGGCCGTAACCATAGAAAATGCTAAAATGATGGATATAGAAGATCGTACCGGCACATTAGAGGAAGGGAAAGATGCCGATTTTATTATCCTCTCAGGTGATCCGCTCAGCGTATATACCAAAGTGGAAGAGACCTGGGTGGAAGGTGTTAAACGATTCGACCGCAATAACCCCGAAGACCTTGAATACGCAACCGGGGGCTACGAGGTATTCCGGGGAGAATTCTATGATCATCATAATAACTCAAGAGATTAATGAAAGGATTTAATCCTATGTGTAATCGAATTCTATTATCTGTTATTCTGCTACTGCTTCTGACCTTCTCCAATACGTTTGGTCAGCTGGCTGTTAAAGGAGAAACTGTACATACCATGGCTGGTGAGGCCATTCAGAATGGGATAGTGCTTGTCAGTGACGGACAAATTGAAGCTGTTGGCCCGGCTGATGAGGTAAGCATCCCCGACAATTACGAACTGCACGAAGCAAAAGTCGTGACGCCCGGTCTGGTGGATGCCCATACGGTGGTTGGGCTGGCAGGTATTCTAAATCAGGAATCTGATCAGGACCAGCTGGATGATTCTGATCCCATCCAACCGCAGCTACGTGCTATAGATGCATACAACGCCCGCGAAGATCTTGTTAAATTTGTGTTGGATAAGGGTGTTACCACAGTTCATACCGGTCATGGTCCCGGTGCCATTGCCAGTGGACAGACGATGATCGCAAAAACCCCCTACAACACGGTAGAAGAAGCGGTCGTGGATTCGGCTACGACTGTTGCCCTTACACTTGGTCCCATGGTGGAACGGTATTTTGATAGTCCGGGTACCCGGGCAAAGGGAGTAGCCATGTTGCGACAAGAACTGATCAAGGCCCGGGAATACGCCGAAAAACGCAAAGCAGAAGATCCAACTAAACGACCAGCAAAAGACCTCAAAATGGAGGCGCTGGCTGACGTTCTGAGTGGAAAACTGACTGCTATGATAACCGCCCATACGGCCCGGGATATTATGACCGCCCTGCGCCTGAAAGAGGAGTTTGGATTTAACATGATTTTGGATGGGGCTGCCGAAGCTTACCTGCTGATCGATGAGATTAAAGCCGCCGGCGTTCCGGTGTTTATTCATCCTACGATGGTTCGGACCTCGGGAGATACCAAAAATGCCAGCTTCAAAACAGCAGCCAAGCTTGCAGAAGCAGATATCCCGATCGCTTTTCAAAGCGGTTTTGAAAGTTATGTCCCCAAAACCAGAATTATACTGTATGAAGCAGCTATCGCCGTGGCCAATGGTCTTCCCAAAAATGCCGGGCTGCGGGCACTCACAATCAGGCCGGCACAGCTGCTTGGCATCGATAACCGATTAGGATCGCTTGAACAAGGAAAAGACGCCGATATCGTGCTCTTTGACGGCGACCCGTTTGAATATACTACACATATTACATCAGTAATTGTTGACGGGGAAGTGGTAAAATCCTCCAAAGAGTAACTTTTGGGTTCCTGTTTCGTAAATTTTGTTAAACGTTAATAAAATTTACCTACTATGAGTGGACAAGGATCTACAGGAAATGTGATAGCGGCACTGGCCAGTTTTTTCATTCCCGGCCTGGGCCAGCTTCTGCAAGGTCGGCTGCTAATGGCGTTAGTTCATTTTGTACTTGCCGGGATACTGTGGTTTATTTTGATGGGCTGGCTCATTCATCTCTGGTCGATATTGGATGCAGCTAAATTTAAGGGATAAATGGGATTCTGCTCAATAATGTAATGCTACAGTTCCAAATTCACTCTTGTTTACTCCCGTAGGTTCACTATTTTTGAATCTATGGAATATGCACTGAGTACAGAAGAGCCGGTTGGACAGGAAATAAAACGAATATATTCTAACTGTCTGCGGGAGACAGCAGCGGAGATACACCCCCCTTTTGAGAATCTACCCGAATCTATCCATAATACCCGGAAGGGGATCAAGTTTATCCGTACCCTGCTTCGTCTTTTAAAAAATTTGCTCGGCCAAGAGAAATTCGAGCAAACAAATCTCTTTTTCCGTGACAAGAGTCGATACATCTCAGAATTTAGAGACTTACACGTGATCATTGCACTTTTGCAACATGTTACTTCTGAGGCCCATTCTGTTAGACCTAAGAACATTAAGCCCGCCCTAAAAAAATTGCGGAATCAAGAACAAAAGTTGCTGGATCAGGCTCACCAACAAAACCAGTTTGAGAAGATGGCTGATGAGCTCGAGGAAAGCTGCTCAATTTTAGATGAGCACCTGGAAACCGTGCGAGGAGTCTCCGTATTGTTTGTCGGTTTGGAAGATATCTATCGCAACGGAGCAACTCACTTATCTCTGGCTCACGGGGAGGGTAAAACAGATCAATTTCATGAGTGGCGAAAACAGGTCAAACATCTGCTGCATAGCTACCAAATTATGATGCAGTACTGGCCAGAGACACTCGATATTAACGGCAAAAGTCTCCAGCAACTTTCGGATTACCTGGGAGAAGAGCATGATCTTGCTTTGCTTGAAGAACTGCTCAACAATGATGAGCTTAAAGAGGAATTGACCGCAACGGAAGCGATGCTAAAATATATTGATCAGAAACGCTCTTTTCTGCAGCGCAGTGCTCTCAATCTGGGAGATTTTATCTACTCAGAATCAGTCGAAGATTTTAGTTCACACTTTAAAACCGGACAACAGTAAGCCTGAAAGCAATCCATCAACCAAACTGCATGGCGAACGATGACCCACAGGAATTACCGATTGACGGCATGCTGGATCTACACACATTCAGGCCAGAGGATCTCGGATCGTTAATACCTGATTATATTGAGGCCTGCCTTGACAAACAGATTTACACGCTGCGGATAATTCATGGTAAAGGAACCGGTAATCTCCGGCGTTCGGTGCATGCGCTGCTGGATCGGAATCCCCACGTTAAAAATTATTCGCTGGCCGGAGATAGCAGTGGTTGGGGAGCAACTCTTGTTGATCTAAAAAGAGATGATGAATAACACGAAATACAAAAATTAATGCTATCCCATAACCATGGGAAACAAGATGGCAGGAGAAGTTCACAAACAACGTATTGTGCCCTCTTCAACAAAGATCTCTCCCGCTGGTCGAGATGACTCCTTAATAAAGTTTTCAGAGTATGCCATGACTTCAAAAAATATAATTCAGGTTAATTACCTTCTCTATTTATTTTTCTACTGATGTGAATACAAATTTATCGTTGAAATTCGGAGATCATGAAAATTAGTGGTCGGGAAAGCCTCCGTTCTTTCCTATATTCAGCAGCTAATAATTATAAATTCAGTTTGATATATGTCCAGTGAAAAAGCAGGTCTGAAACAGGCCATCGAGAACCAGATCAGAAGAGTTGAAAGTAGGATTGATATTCTTAACAAGTGGGACAAACGCATTTCCCGTTATCGACTGAGTACCTTTGCCGGAGGTATTGTAGCTCTTTATTTTGCAGCCCACAGCGGGAGTGCTACTATTACTCTATTGGTGGTCGGACTATTTGTTGGGTTCTTTTTATGGCTTGTATCGAGACATCAACAGGTTGAAAGACAGCTGCAAGAGTTTGGTACATGGAAGGAGATCCGTACTACCCATCTGGCCCGACTAGATCTGGACTGGTCCCATATTCCCACTAGCAGCGAAACTTTTTTGTATAAGGATCATCCCTATTCCGAAGACCTGAACATCACCGGCCAGCATTCCCTTATGCACCTTATCGACACTTCTATCTATTCCGGTGGTAGTAATCAATTGAAACAGTGGTTGCTGGCTACCTCCCCAAAAACCGGACAGATAGTCAAACGCCAGCAACTAGTGCGGGAACTCAGGTCAATGGCTCACTTCAGGGACCGTCTGCAGCTGAGGGCAGCGCTAAGCAAATCGTACACATCCGAACAAGACTGGACCATGCCGGAGTTGCTGCAATGGCTGGAACAAGACTCCGACACAGATTATTCATTGTCACTAAAAATTATGGGAGGACTTGCAGCCACCAACTGGGTACTTGGCATCCTTTACCTGGCCGGACTTATTTCACCGTATGTTATTTTTTCATTTCTGCTTTACCTTGTAGCATATAATTTGAACTCGGGAAAAATAAAAGGACTATTTAACTCGGCGTATCAGATGGAGAAGTTGCTATCCAGGTTCAGCTCAATCTTGGTTTTCCTGGAAGAATTCCCATATAAAAAGGGATCCGCGCTCAACAAGTTTTGTTCACTCTATCACCAGGATGAAACACGCCCTTCCCGATTCCTGAAAAAAATAGCACGCCTGGCAGCCGCTGCTTCAAGTCAAAGCAGTGAAATCTTATGGGCCATCCTAAACCTGCTGGTACCATGGGACCTTTACTTCTCCTATAAACTGGATCAGTATAAATCCGAGCTAAAGAAACCGCTGAATCGCTGGCTGGACCATTTTTATAAGCTGGAGGCCCTTTGTTCGCTGGCTAATTTCGCCTGGCTTAATCCCGGTTATATTCTTACTGAACCGGAACGAGAACGAAACGAACCTGTATTGAAAGCCAAAGATCTGGGACATCCGCTTATCCCACATCAGCAAAAAGTGACGAATGATGTTACTATTGATAAAAATGGGACATTGATACTTGTCACTGGTTCAAATATGTCGGGGAAAAGTACTTTCCTCAGGACCCTGGGGATCAATCTCTGTCTTTGTCTTTCCGGTGGACCCGTCAATGCAACCGCATTTCGTACCATCCCCTTCCGGCTGTTTAGCAGTATCAATGTGACCGACTCGTTGGATGAAGGCCTATCTCATTTTTATGCAGAGGTTCGCAAGCTCCGCCGGCTACTGGATGAATTAGATCGTGATGACACCTGGCCGCTCTTCTTCCTGGTTGACGAAATTTTCCGTGGTACCAATAACCGCGAACGCCTGACCGGTAGTACCGCTTTCCTGCAGCATGTAGCCGGTAAGGATGGAGTCGGTGTTGTTTCCACCCACGACCTTGAGCTCGCTTCACTCGAAGATGAAATTCCTGAACTACAGAACTGGCACTTCGAGGAAACGATCAGAGATGGCAAGATGAGCTTTGAGTATAAGCTAAAACCCGGTCCCTGCCCTACCACCAACGCACTCACCATCATGAAGATGGAAGGATTGCCGGTTGGGAAGGATTGAGGGATTATATATATGAATGAAAGAGATTAAATATTAGCATGACAAAAATGGGTTTTTATTTCTTTGCCGACAGTTTTCTCGCTGTAGCTACTATGGATAAGATTTCATCTGGTTTTTTCCATTAACTCAATAAATTTCTACTCATTCCCGGTTTAATCCAAATTCCAAGTTTACCTCTTATTACAAGACCCGTTATCAAGTAACTACCTATAATAAGGGCTTTGCAAAAATATTTTTTCGCCTTCCTCCTTCCTTTAAAAACCACCCATCAATTCTTCAATTCCAATCTCTCTGTAACCTTTCCTCTTTTTATCAGTGTACCCTATTAAACAGGCAAATAATAAGGTACAACCAGTTGAACTCGACGTCGGATAAGGCACTGATGCTCAAGGTTAGGGATGGCGACCTGGATAAACTCGGGTTGCTGTTCGAGCGGTATAACCATCGCCTGTTCGGATTCTTTTACCGGTTGACCACGCGCCGAGACATCAGTGAGGACCTGGTGCAAAGTGTGTTTGAGCGGATTCTTAAATACCGGGGATCCTACACAGCTAACGGAAGTTTTTCGACCTGGATTTTTCAGATTGCCCGTAACCTGCATGCTGATTACTACCAGAAGGCCGAAAAAAAGAAAGAAGAAAATAATTTTGAGGACTGGGATTCCTTGCCGGGAAATTCAATCAGCCTTGAATTTGAATCGAACGAAAATGATGAATTGAAATTACTGAAACAGGCACTTGAACGGCTCGATCCTTTAAAAAAAGAAACGCTGATTCTCAGCCGTTTTGAGGGCTTCAAATACAAAGAAATTGCCAAAATCATGGATTGTAGCGAAAGCGCTGTCAAAGTGCGGATTTACCGAGGCATAAATGAACTAAAGGAGATTATTTCTGATCTCAACAACCAGAAAGAACTATGAACAACGAAAAACATATCGAACTGATATCTGGTTACCTGCAAGGTACCCTTGCTGAAAGTGAACAACTTGAATTGGACAGGTTGATTAATCAAGGCAAGATCGACAGGAAAGAAATCCGTCGAATTGAATTTCTGTATCAGCAGGTCGGTTTCATCGAAGCACCGGAACCCGAACCATCTCTAGGCAACCGTTTTTACAGC
>JBEPXS010000122.1:0-9108 GCA_041641755.1 Balneolaceae bacterium | reverse complement strand
TGAATCCCTTCGACATCCGATTAAATTTACATCTCTTAAGTAATAGCAAAGTGGGGGTAATACCGTCTGGTAACCAGTGGGACGACCCAGATCGGAAAGGGTTACAAAAAAAATCATCTATCCTAAGCCTGTGGAAGGAATGCTATGGCATGTATTACAATTACCGATAAGGATATCTGGTACAGTCAACGCTGCTTACCCCTGCGAGCTTTCGAAGCAATCTCCGGGATTACTTCATATATCAGCCTGAGAAAACCAACAATAAAAATGAACTGATCAAATGTATAGCCTATGTTCAGCCTTATCTGTTAGTTCCCCTCAAGTGAATCAATACACTGCTGCAAATTCCTGATAGTCTGCTCTGTTTTCTCATTATTTAGTTTTTCTGTCATATCAGACTCAACCTGTTCCACAATTTTGTGAGCCCTGTTCAGCAGTTCCCTCCCTTTGTCTGTGAGCAGTGTATTTATTTTGCGTCCGTGCGATGAATCTGATTCTCGCTCTACCATCCCCTTTTCTTCCATGCCGGTCACTATTTTATGCATTGTCTGGGGTGTCAAAAAGCAGCGACGGGCCAACTCAGCGTTTGAAAGACCGGCTTCTTCCTCTTCCAGGATACTTAGCGCAGCGTATTGTGGTGTGGTCAACTTTGCCTCTTCCAGCGCGGTATCCATTCGGGTTCGCAGAGTTTGTTGAGCTCGTTTAATAATATATCCCAATCGCTGTTGTACCATAAAATAAAAATTGACTTATCAGTATACTGATATTATGTTGTCAGTGTACTGATAATATAAATCGAACCCAACAGAATATCCATGACTACCATAAATGCAAACAGCGAACTGTTTACCCTGATCAATATCTTCGATGTGGAACCCGAAAAACAGCAAGAATTGGCAGACCTGCTTGTCAAAGCAACCGAAAAAAGCATGAAGCATATACCCGGGTTTGTTTCCGCAAACATCCACAAAAGCCTGGATGGCAAACGTGTGATTAATTATGCACAGTGGGAAAGCAAGGAGCATTTCCGGGAAATGCTGTCCAACCCGGAAGCAATCCCACATATGAAAGAAGCGGAAAAGCTTGTCCACAGTTTTGATCCCATTCAAACAAACGTTATTGACTCAATATCTTTGAAAGACTAAAACCATGAAATACTGAATTATTGTTGCCTCAAAAGATCATGTGCAGAGGGGTGTGCAAGGCGGTTTCTGCCAGGCCTGCCACGGGGAAAAGTGGCTGCTCAAAAAAATGGGTACCGGTGATGGAGTACTGTTCTACTCATCCAAAGAAACGTACGGTGCTTCAGAGCCCTATCAGAAATTCACTGCCATCGGTAAAGTCAGAAATGGAAAGGCGTACCGGGTCAAAAAGAATCTCGGCTTTGCCCCATACCGGAAGAACGTGGTTTTTTTGACTGCAGAAAAGGTAGATATTCATCCCCTCTTGGAAAAACTTCATTTTGTTAGAGACACCTCTAACTGGGGATATCCGCTGATGAATGGTTTCCTTGAGATAGACCAGCACGATTTTGAACTCATCAGGAACCCAATGCTGAGTAACTTGTAGTGCTACATGGCGATCTTTTGAAACTGTTGACAAGCATCTGCCGTAGGCATGTTTTGAAATAGACACAGAATCTTGAATTAATCATGCCTCTCCATGCAGCCAGTTATTAATCTGACGAATTCTTTCTCAGAAATTCTGATTCTACTCTCTGTAGTCACTTTCTTCTTTATACCTGAAGCAAATGCCCAGATTGATTCCTCATCCGTATCGTTCCGGGAACTTGCCAAAGCTGACAGCCTGCTTTTTGAGGAGGGATTTAACAGTTGCAACCTCGCTGCACTCGAGGATCTCATTCACAGCGATTTCGAATTTTATCACGATGTAGCCGGCCTGCAAAGCCGGGCCGGTTTTTTCCGAAGTGTAAAAGAAAACATCTGTTCTACCCCTGAACACAAACCCACCCGAAAATTAATACCGGGTAGCCTGGAAGTATTCTTGTTAAAAGATTATGGAGAAATTTACGGGGCCATCCAGAAAGGGGAGCATCAATTCTATATTAAAGAGCCGGACAAGGAACTCTACCTGACGGGCACAGCAAGGTTTACCCATGTATGGATACTGGAAAATGACAACTGGAAATTAAAAAGGGTGTTAAGCTACAACCATTGACCGCTTGTCCTTAGTCTTTCTGGCCATTCAATTGTCAGTAAAACCCTTACGTGTCTTACCACCGTTGCCCTACTATGCATACCATCTTTTATCAATAGCTTTTCAATAGATAAATGCCACCGAGTAATGAGGATGTCGTCGTCTTTTGGACTTTTCTCAATGATTATTAAATGTTAAAAATGAGGGAGGCTAGTAAATAATTTTCACTTAAGACTTAATACGTATATAAGAATCTCATGCATAAAATTTCCTACTTATTTCCCCTTCAAACAGAAATTAGACTTCTAGTTCAGATCATATCTAGTAACAAACAGAGGTCTATTTTTCTAGTCTAAAAAAGGAACATGGAGAATGTTCCTTTTTATTTTTTACACTAGTTATTTTATCTTACGTAAAATTAAGGATTGATTGTTTACTGGCAAATTTCCAGGCAGTTTCTGCAAGCTAGGTTTCATTTGCCCCCTCGTTTTTATCGGCTGACAGGTATTACCGGAACGTTACCGACACCTTGTGTGTAATGTATTAATATAAACTTCACACACGCCTCATATGGTTAAAAACCAAATAAGTCATAGAGTGTTTATATATGCCTTTCATTGTATTTTATATGGTTGTGCCTTATCTGCCTTGACCTTTTGTAACAAGCAAAAGCAAAACAGACCGGCAGACCAACTAAAAGAGGTTACTGTAGGCATAACCACATCCTTTTTGGGAGAGGCCGCGACCTTTACAGCTAAAGAAAAAGGGTTTTTCAGAGACCAGGGATTAAATATTACGTTCAAAAACAATCCCTCCGGTGAAGTATCCATAAAAGATCTGTTCCGGGGCGATATAGATATAGCCCATGTTGCCGAAACGCCGGTTGTTTATTCTCTTGTAGACACCTCTTATTATAAAGAAACAGAGGTCCCTCCCTTCCAGATTTTTGCAGATATGATCTATTCCCATGAAATCCAGAAAATTATAGCCCGTAGAGATCATGGTATAGAACGACCCCGTGATATAGCAGAAAAAAAAGTAGGCATTCTTCGTGGAACACAGTTGGATTATTTCCTCGACTCTTTCTTGCTGGAATACCAGATTCCTCAAAAAAGTCTGTCATTGGTCAATCTTGATCCTAAAAACCAGGTCGAGGCGATAACTCAGGGTAATATCGACGTATCCGTAACGTGGGAGCCATATGCCACATACATCCAGCAGCAACTCAAAACAAATTCTATTGAACTTGATACCAAGCTTACTTATTCAACACTCTGGATGGCTGCCACGCTCGATTCGTATGCAGAGGCACATCCGGAAATCCTTGTCGCTTACCTTAATGCAATAAATCAGGCACAAAATTATTTAAAGGCTCACCCGGAAGAATCACAAAAACTGCTGGCAAGCAAAACCGGTGTTCCCATCAGCGTAGTTAAATCTACCTGGGATGAAATAACCTATGAACTTTCCATAAGTGAGCGGCTGATCACTCTGTTGGAAGATCAGGCCAGGTGGATGAAGCTAAATGATATTGCAGATACAACAGAGTATAACTTCAAAAACCTGATAAATACAATGCCGATGCAGAAGGTCTATCCAAAAGGAATAACAATAATAGAATGACGGTAAAATCGAATCTAAATATCGTCGCTCTCCTTTCTATCGGGGCTATCCTTTTGCTCTATGCCTTCGTGTGGCATACCACATTTCAAATAAGCAACCAGCTTGAACGGATTGACAAGATAGATGAATTTGCCCAGACTGCTTCTGAGTTAAATATTATTACAGAGCAGTATCTGGCTTATACCGAGAAGCGTCATCTTGAAACTTGGAACCACCTGTATCAAGACCTAATAACCCAGAAAAACAAAATCGATGAATTTTCACAACAGGATGCGGTCTCCAACGCTCTTCCATCAATCAAAAAAGCATTTGATCTCATTCGGGAAATTCGTCTCAATCCCGGCACATTTCCAGATGAGGTTCGGCGTAATCGTCTTCTAACGAGGGCGCAAACCCGGATTCGATCCGATATTCAAATGCTCCTTTCCATATCCAACAAGATCGCCGAAAACAGAAGAGAGGCCGTTCGGGAACTACAGGTAAATCAACGGATCGAGTTTCTGCTTATACTGGTGCCGGCCATGTTCTTCATTATTTATTTCGTATATAAATTACGTAAACGCATTATTAACGCACTTAACAACCTGCTTGAAGGTACCCAACGGATTGCTGACGGAAATCTGGATATCAAAATTGATGTAGAAGGATCTGATGAGCACAGCACGCTAGCCGAAGAGTTTAACCGGATGGCAGCCATATTGAAGAACTATATCAACCGGGAACAAGGATTGCGTCGAAAGGCGGAAGAAAATTTAAAGAGATGGGAAAAACTGGTGGAACAGGATCCCAACTTAATTATGATTCACGTGGACGGAGAAGTAAAGTTTATAAATTCCGCAGGGCTGGAAATAATTGGAGCCAAGAATCCGGATCAGATCAAAGGAACTTCTATCTATGAATTCATTAAAGATGAATCTCAGCGGCAAAAGGCCCATAAACGCGTAGATCAGGTACAGCAAAAAAAACAAAAAGCTTCTCCGGAAATCTACAGAATTAAAACCCTGGATGGGAAAGAACGCTTTTTACAAATTGAATCGATGCCGATCAAATACCGTGGAAAGAATGCAACGCAAACAGTCGGACACGACATTACTGACTACATCACTTATGAAGATGAGCTGCAGGAATCACTGAACGAAAAAACCATGCTCCTTCATGAAATTCATCACCGGGTCAAAAATAACCTGGCGATTATCACTGGTATGATGGAGCTGCAGGCGATGGACAGTAAAAACGAGGCCTTGAAAGCCCAGCTTCATGAAAGCAAGATGCGGGTTCACTCCCTGGCACTGGTGCACGAATTGATGTACAAATCCGAAAGCTTCTCGAAGCTGGCATTTGACGAGCATATCAGGCAACTGGTATCCATCATTCTTGAGAGAAAGAACGGACGCAGGGATTTGGAAATAGAATATAATCTTGACGATATAACCCTCAATATAAATCAAGCGATCCCTTGTGGACTCATAATTAATGAACTGGTCACAAACTCTCTGAAACATGCTTTTAGCGGGAGGCGGAAAGGGAAGCTCAAAATTTCGATGAAAGGAACAAAGGATAACATAAACATTACCATAAGTGACAACGGCTCCGGTCTGCCTGAAGGACTGGACATCCATAATCCGGATTCTCTGGGCATGCAGCTTGTAAAGATACTCTCCAAACAACTGAATGCCTCTATTGAATATCAATCAAATGGAGGAAGTACATTCCTTGTAAAATTCAAGAAAGCTATTGTAAAAGGAATTGGCAGCCATCACCTGAATTAATTCTTTTCTTTACATAATCCGGCGTGCGCCCAGGTAACGATTGGCCCAGTACTCATCAAAAATACTACTCAAAGTTACGCCCTGCGAAGTTGAAGCATGCAGGAATTCTCCTTCCTCAACCAGGATACCTACATGTAATGTTCTTCGACCCGTCTTGAAAAATACCAGGTCTCCCGAACGAATGGAATGGCGGCGAACACCCTCTCCCCGATTCAAAAGCCTGCGAGTACTGGCAGGTAAATTGCGACCAAAATACTCATCAAATATAATACTGACAAACGAAGAACAATCTACCCCATTGGCGGAACGTCCCCCTATCCGATATGGGGTACCTTTCCAGTCACGATAGGCCTGCATAAGAGAAACTTCCATCTCATCGAACTTGCTGACACTAAAAGCCTTCGGTGGATTCGAATCTGACGAAGAGGATGAAATGGGAGTAGCTGCCCGGCGAGACAGGCCACATTGGATCACCAGAAAGCCGGTTAATAGAATGAGGATGAACTGTTTCATAAATCAATACTGTTTGAATATCAAAACTCTCCTTGAAATAATCTATATTTGATTATTAAATAACAACCCCAAAATAACTGTTGAAATACCAATATGCGACTTTTGGTAAATGTAGATCATGTAGCCACTCTCCGAAATGCCCGCGGTGAAGGCTATCCGGACCCGGTAGAAGCGGCTCAGGTCTGTGAAGATGCGGGTGCTGCAGGCATTGTTTTTCACCTGCGCAAAGACCGGCGGCACATCCGTGAGGAGGACGTCTACCGGCTGCAAGACTCAGTGCGGGGAATCCTGGATTTTGAGATGGCCGCCACCAAGGAGATGATAGAGACCAGCATTGACGTTGATCCGCACCTTGTGACGCTGGTCCCTGAAAGTCGAGAAGAGCTGACCACCGAAGGAGGACTGAGCATGAATACCGTCTATGAAGATTTTAAAAGCCGTGTAATGCCCCGTTACCAAGATACCGATATCGAGGTAAGTCTGTTCATCGATCCCAATCCGAAAGACATTGAGCGGGCAGCCGAACTGGGCAGCGATGCAGTTGAGCTGCATACCGGCACCTATGCCAATGCCCATACCGACCAGGCCAAAAAGCACGAACTGCAGCGTCTGAAAGAAGGAGCAGAAAAAGCCAATAAGCTTGGAATGAAAGTGAATGCAGGGCATGGCCTAAATCTTGATAATCTTGAACTATTGGTCCAGACGGTGCCCCATCTGCATGACGTGAGCATCGGCCATGCGTTGATCTCCACCGCCGTATTCAGAGGATTGGATACAACAGTAAAAGCTTTTCTGGAGATTATGGACAGTATAGATAATTCACAAATACACAATGAGTAAAACCCAAAACTCAAAAGAACATAAATCCGGTTATGTAGCGATTGTCGGGAAACCCAACGCCGGCAAATCTACGCTGATGAATAGTATTTTGGGCAGTAAAATATCAATTACCACCCCTAAACCGCAGACCACCCGTCATCAAATAATCGGCATCCACTCCGAAGAAAATCTTCAGATTATTTTTCTGGATACACCCGGCATCATCCATCCGCGCTATGAGCTGCAAAAAGCGATGATGAGCTTTGTAGACCGCGCCCGCAGCGATGCCGACATCATCCTTTTTCTGGTGGAAGCGGGGGAAAACAGAATGCCTGACTACGCCTTTGACGTATTCAAAACCATGAATAAGCCGGTTGTGCTCGTAGTTAATAAAATGGATACCAGCACGCGTGTAAAAGAGCAGGAAATGGTTGATGAACTTAATGAATCCTACCGTTTTGAAGATACGGTTTATATTTCGGCACTGACCGGAGAGGGCGTCCCTGATCTCATGGAGATTATCTATGACAATCTAAAACCGGGTCCCCCCTATTACCCGAAAGAGATGCTCAGCGAGCAACCCGTCCGATTTTTTGTAGCTGAACTTATCCGCGAGCAGCTTTTTGTTCAGTTCCAACAGGAGCTCCCCTACTCAAGCACGGTGGATGTCATCCAATATGACGAGCGGGATGACCTGGACTATATCAACGCCGAAATCATTGTAAATCGTAATTCTCAAAAGGGAATTATCATCGGGAAGGGTGGAAAAGCGATAAAAGAACTGGGTAAAGAATCTCGCAAAAAAATTGAAGACTTTATCGGCAAAAAAGTATACCTGGACCTGCACGTAAAAGTGCGCGATAAATGGCGGGATAACTCCAATATGGTTAGAAACTTTGGTTACAGGTAAGTTTAAACGATTTTTTTGTGAAAAAAGGTCTAAAAACATTATACTTTGCATTCGATTGAGAGCAAAAGAATTTAACATGATGAAAATAGTTGTACATATGTGTCACATTTCGCGTCCATGCAGCATCTGTTGTTGTATCATGGCACGGATGCGAGCCAGAAGCATTGAAGGGTTTAAGTGACAGTTTACACTCAACTTGACTGAATTTTCAGAAGCCCTTCGAAACTGAAACCGAAGGGCTTTTTTAATATCAAATTTGTTCTTTTTTACTCTTGTATTTTGCAAATACTCTTATCGAGAAAGGTGGAGGGATCAGGCCCCGCGAAGCCTTAGCAACCGCTCGGTACATAGATAATACAAAACTGAAGTTTTATGTGCGGAGGTTCAGGTGCTAAATCCTGCTCTTTGCTGAGGAAACATCCTTCAGCCAGGAGGGAAGATGAGAATGAGGACTACCTGTGTTAAACAGATAAAGCAAAGCCTCTTCTGAACTTCCACGAACAACATTCGATGAGGTTCAGAAGGGGCTTTTTTTGTATCGGCGATTTTCAGATCAACAGTAAAACTAAAGTTTTTTTAGGAAATCGAACATTGCAATGAAGTCAACATTTGACAGTTGGTATGCCGCGAAGATGCGGGCTAATCCCGAAATTTCTGAGGAAACCGACCGGGCCGAGGAACTACTCAATGAGATTAAAACGATCGCCATCGTGGGTATTTCCCGAAACCGGCACCGCGACAGCCATTTTGTCGGGCGTTATCTTAAAAAGGTTGGGTATAACATTATACCTGTAAATCCCGGTGCTGATGAAATTTTGGGAGAAAAAGCTTATTCGGACCTTGAAAGTATTCCCGGATCGGTCGATGTGGTTGACATCTTTCGGCCACCGGAGGTGATACCAGAGGTAGTTGAAGAGGCTATGAAAGTTGAGCCAAGGGCCATCTGGCTACAGCTTGGAACAGGAACACATAATGATGTGAAAGAAAAAGTAGAAGAAGCGGGAATCCGCTTTTTCCAAAACAGATGCATGAAGGTCGACCATCAGTTTCTGATTCGGCCAAAGAAAAACAAGAACTAATTTACTGTATCCTAAACATAACTAATAAGGTAAGACCATGAGTAATAACGGAAACGGAGAAGAACGCAACTATCGATTCGAAACCCTGCAGCTGCATGCCGGTCAGGAACCCGATCCTGCAACGGGATCGCGAGCTGTTCCAATTTATCAAACCACCAGTTATGAGTTTGATGATACCGAGCACGCGGCTACGCTCTTTGCTCTGAAAGAGTTCGGCAACATCTACACGAGAATTATG
>JBEPXS010000121.1:0-9117 GCA_041641755.1 Balneolaceae bacterium | reverse complement strand
CGAGATCTAGAGTATTACTCTGGACTCACGTTTAGCCTGTCTGCGGGGAGGGCTGGTAATAGTAATATTACCAGCAACGTCTCCTTTCTCAACTCTTCGGTAAGTCTAATAGAACTCACGTTATTTATTAAGCAAAGAATTATTTAATCTTACTTAGCTATCCTAAATCTAGGTGCGCGGAACCCTTGCTTCAAAGCACCACCCGTTAAGAATTTTCGGCAGACGCAGGATGAGTTAGACTGCTTGTAGGTGTAGCCACATTTGGCTATAATCATTTAAATGGGATGAATACTACATACTATGGGATATAGATGTGAAGAAACGAAAGTAAGACGTAAGGGGCTGAAGACAGAAGACACCTGTTACCTTTTGTCCTTCCCCTTTTTACTCAAATCTTTTGTGTTGCTCATGTTCACATACCCCTTGTTAGTGTCAACCGGCTGTGAGCAGTCATTCCAGCCTTTTAAGAAAAGTGAACAACATCTTTTTTCAATTTATGGCTACCTGGACGCTTCTGCCGATACCCAATGGGTGCGTATTACCCCTACACGCAGGCAGCTGCAGATGCCACCTGTTACTCCTGATATGCAGCTAATGCTTGAGGAGCTACAAACAGGGGCTTCCATCCAGATGAACGATTCACTGTTCCTCCAGGCAAATGGGTTTCACTACCTCAATTTCTGGACCACGATGGATATCAAACCGGAGCATACCTACCGTCTGACCGCTATTGACTCGGTTGGGAACACCAGCCGGGTGACTGTGACTATCCCGGAGGATTTTTCAACCCCGGAAGTGGAATATGGAGGTTCACAGCAATGCCATGCACTGATCAATACCCAGCATATAAATAACCTGGCAGACCTGCATACCCGTTGGCATGTCAGCATTCCGTCGACCGGGAATATTGAGAGGACCTATCATATTCCGTATCGTTCAGGGATACGGGAAAGTGGTGTATTTGCCCATATGGTCGAGGTTGATGTGAAAAGCGACTTGGAGTACATCAACTCTATTTTTACGAATGTGGATATCAATAGTGTAACGATATTTATCGCTTCTGGTGGTCCCGAATGGTCAAAGGAGATTGCTTCGCTCAATGATGTCGAATATGCCCTTCCAGAAAGCACTTCGAATGTAGAAAACGGACTGGGCTATGTTATTGGCATTGTAAGCAAATCTATTCCGTATGAGGGAGATTGTCCCGTTATAACGGGAAAGGATTTTGGTGAATAAAGGCGTATAGCGCACGGATTGGGGAATTCGCATTATGCAACTTCATATTCTTATTTCTTTTTCTATGGCTGATCCCCTAAGTTGATACCATTCAATAAGTCGACATCCGTTTATCTCAATGAAGAATAAAGTTGTAATAACCACATTCTTTCTTTTTGTGAGTGTGTCTCCATATGTGTTTGCGCAGCAAGAGATAAAACCGACCAAACGACTAAAGGGTGGTATAACCGCCAGCCGGTTGGTGAATACCGATTGGGAGAGTTCTACCATGCCGGGATTTGCTTTCGGGTTGTCTCTGGACTTTCGGTTGACCCACTATTTTTCCGTAAAGCCAGAAGTGTTGTATGTAGAAAAAGGAAGCAGGGAAAGGGTTCCCTCAATCGATACCGAGTTTGATTTGACGCTGGATTATGTTGAGCTACCATTATTGGCCACATTCCATCTGCCAACCAGTGGCTTGTTGCGTCCCCACATCTATCTTGGCCCCTCTTTCTCTTTTCTGATAGAGAACAACAGTAATGTTGAGCTCGTCGACAATCCTCAGCCTACGCCGGATCTTTTGATTGAGGAGGCAAGTATGACAGATATTGGTGGAGTTGTAGGGATAGGCACTGATCTGCATTTTACATTTAATACCATGAGTGCTGAAATAAGATACGAAGCTGGTTTTTTGGGTGTGTTTAGTGGAGCTACACCGAACGCCGTCCAGAATCGGGCAGTTATGCTGTTAATCGGTTTTCAGTTTTGAGGATCTATGCATACTGTTTTTTAACCTGGTGAATACTTCCTTGTATTATATTGAGAACTCAGTCGGCATCCGTGAGTATCAATCACTAACGGAACGTTAAGTTGAAGGTTTGTGTGCTAAATTTTTTGAAAAGAGAACGACCCTGATTTGTACTATTACTTATCTTCGCGTGGAACACATTCCTGCAAGAGTTATTTAATACATGTTCCCATTTTATAAATAGCAGCGAAAAAACTTATTTTTATACAACATATTAGATTGAACCAATTATCCTTTTACCTGCATTGAAATAAAAATAACGGGTTCGATGTGGGTCAATCTCAAGTAACCAGGCAGAAACCAGGTTTATGTTCAGACGGCTTATATATCTTAACTGGTCGGCTTTTTTGGAGCGGCTCACCAAGTTCCAGTCGGTGTTGGTTATAGGATATATTATATTTTTATTGATCCTGTTTTCTAACCTGTTGGGTAGTGCCTTGCTGGTAATTATGTATGAGCGGGCCCCGCAGGGGTTCCAGGAATTACCCTGGCTGACGCCCTCCGTGCGGGTACTGATTCTCGTCGTATTTGCTAATGCCTTTTGGCTGCTACACTTTTCGTTTACCAGTACCCGGCTTTTGAATATGGATATGAACCGCAAGCTGTTGGGCTACGGCTATCCTGTAAATAAACTGGCATGGCATCTGAATCTGATCGGTTTTTTCCATCCGCTCAATATCATTTATAATTTTACATGGACAGCTTTTCTACTGATCCAGATCCGCCATCCGATGTACATACCAGTAGTTATAGCGGTGGTTCTATTGAACTACTCAATCATTTATTCTATAAAACATCGGTTTCTCCATCTGATTGAGAAACGGTTCAAGCTGGTAGCTTTTAGTGGCCTGTTTATTATTTTTGGCACTATTTCAGCGTTGGCAATCATCGCCCGAAATCCCGCTATTGTCATCGCCCGATACCTGCCGGATGTACAGAGTCTTATCGAGATACTTACCTACTTCCCGGGAGGACTGATGATGGCTTCGGCAACGGCCGAGTACAATCTTGTAACTGCTGCCGTTATTTATGGGTTTTCATCCCTGCTTGTATTTCTCATTTTCAGAGATCACTTTTTTAAAACAAAAGAGGGATTGCTTACACCATCAACTCAGCAGGCCAAACGAGAACGGAGTCCGCTGTGGTCGTTCCTGAAACGCTGGCTGGGTTACAACGCCGGCAAGTTTTACTATTATATAATTTTGCATCCCTATAATCGGTTGTTTCTACTCACCCTGGTGATCGTGCCTGCCATCTACATACCGCTGTTATTACAGCTGGAGCAGAGTTGGTTAACTTCCGTACTTATTCCAACCATGCTTGCAGCGGTCCCGGTAGCACTGCTGGCTATCGGCATGGCTAACATGTTTGGGTATGAACACCGTGAGTTACTTATGCATCGTCAGTTTCCCGTTTCGTTTGAGAAACAGTTAAAAGAACGCTTTCTGGGCATTATTACGGTGCCGCTGTTTATCTTTTACGCCATAACCACTGCTGAATTGATCTACCTGCCACAGTTGGGCCAGGTGCTGGATATTTATATTGCCAATACGTTTTTCTTCCTCTGTTTTATGCTGGTGTTTCTGTTTACCTCTTTCTATTACTACAAAAAAGTGAGTTACAGTTCATTCAGTTTTAAACACCCTATTATTCCCCAAAAAGTAACATTCCTGATGACGTTTTTGATGTTCGGATTGGGCTATGCAATCTTTATCCCGATTGGTGAGTTTAATATCTACAGGCGCTGGGTGATGGTGGGTCTCATTTTTGCGATATGTACCTACTTATGGCTTAATATGCAGGTACTTGTACACGCTTTTGACAATAAAATATTAGACAAAGTATGGAGCGAATCATAGAAATTTCAGATCTGGTCAAAAAGTACCAGGATACATCGGTCATAGATGGTCTTGATCTGACCATCCCTGCGGGTAAAATATTTGGGTTGATTGGTCCGAATGGCGCGGGCAAGAGTACTCTGATTGGGATTTTGACTGGTATCCTGGGATTTGACAGCGGTTCTGTTTTGATTGATGAACTCGAACTTAATGAAGAGAACGAAGCCGAAATCAAGAGGCGAACAGCTTCGGTACTGCAGCCACCCCTGTTGTTTGAGCACTTTACCAGTTACGATTTTCTGACGTATGTATGTGATATGTACGAAATATCAACCGAGAATCGGCAGGATAAGATAAACTCCCTGCTCTCTTATTTGGGGATCAAAGAGTTTCAGTATGCAAAAATAAACAAACTTTCTTCGGGAAGCCGGAAAAAACTTTCATTTTGTGCCGCAGTATTGTCAGAGCCCAATATATTTTTTCTGGACGAGCCGTTCGAAAGCGTTGACGTTATTTCGATAGGCAGGATGAAAACAATTCTGCGGAAATTGAAAAAGAACGGGGTTAGTATCATCATTACCAGTCATATCCTTGAGGTAGTTGAGAATCTTTGCGATGATATCGCCATTCTCCATGAAGGAGAGGTCATCGCATATCTTGATTCTGAAACACGGAAGAAGCTACAAAAGGATACCAGCCTGAGCGAAATTTTTGAACACTATATACAGGTCGAACATCCGGAAGATGATGTATTGAAATGGCTTTGATCTCTATTCTTTTCTCTCCCACAATTCAAAGCTGGTGTTACTTAAGAAATGATTTTTTTCGGTATCTAATACTGAAAGCCAAGAAAATTCCAGTAGTAAAGCTGCCATAAGCATCCCCAAAATACTAACGTAAGAATACTATAGCTTATTCGACTCCATATTCCGCTCCTCTTCTGTTTCCAGATATCGATGTTCAGGTAACTCATAGCCAATGTCAGGATGAGAGATATAAGGGGTAGTACAAGAAGTACTTTTACCGATGCTGCTAAACCATATACAATACTTTCCGGACCGGTGATGGTCATCGCTATTCCCAGATAAAAAGCTAACATTAAGAAGCTGTTAAGCCAGGCCGTTATTTTAATATAAACAGGCAGTGGTTGCCTGGCAGCCAGGCTTGGGCGGTGGTTACGTTTCACAAAGTAGACTAAGGGCCAGTAGAATATGGTTAACAGGAAGAAGAAACTTCCAGTGAGAATTATCGACAGGTGTAGTTGCTGACTGGCAATAGCCGGAATTTTGTGATACGCTATATAGGGTTCATCTTTTTTATACATGTGAGTGATAAATCCACTGCTGTTTTCCCGGAATTCGATTAGCCCGGAACCACCAATTTTTTTAAAAACAAGGCTGTCGACAGGAACCCAAATGGACCCTTCTCCACTTCTCAATGTCTTCAGGTGGCCTTCTTCAGTGACAGAAACATTTTGGGTGTTCATTAAAGAAATAACCTTTGTAAGCCGTTCATGGGAATACCTGTTGCTCCGGTATCGGCCTGCAAAACGCTGCAGGTACTCTTTGCTCAAAGATAACGTATCGGTCTTCAGAGTATCGCCCGGAAAGAATCGGTCTACAAAGCTCCCGAGTACTTTCCCAGTCAGGCTGCCGCCCTCTTCACTGTTAAATGACAGAAAGAAACCGATATCGTGCTCAGGGAAAAGTGCCAGTATAGAGTGGAACCAGAATGTATCGCCCCCGTGTCCGTAAATAGTAACTCCGTTTTGACTCATGTCAAAAAAACCGTACCTCATTGGATTCATCCTTTCCGTGTGGCGAAATGCTGAGCTCTGCATCAGCTGGGCGGTGGTGCTGTCCAGTATCGTTGTATCCTGATAGTGGCCTAAATTCAGATGTGTCTGCATAAACGGAATGAGGTCACCTGCGGTAGCACTGGCCGCTCCGACGGGGGCCATCGGGAAGTATTCAAATGGCTTACTTTTAAACTCACCATGTTCATAAACATATCCTTTGGACAATTGAGCCTCCAGAGTCTCAGGCAGGGGCTGTTGAAAGGTCGTAGCGTTCATTCCTAACGGATCCAGTATATAACGTTCTGCATATTCCATAAAACGAAGCCCGCTAACCTGCTCTACTATATATGCGGCGAGGGCTGTTCCATGGTTGGAATAGGAGGAAACTTGTCCCGGTGCACGCACCCGGTCGGGCAGTTCCTCCTGTAGGATTTCACCAAGTGGCCGGAGTTTGCTGCTGTCTTGGGCAAATAATCCGATTACCCGATCTTCAAAACCAGCAGTATGGGTCATCAAGTGTTTGAGTGTAATTGGCTCGGGATAGGTCTTGGGTATTTTGAATTCTTCAAGGTACCTGTTGATATTGGTGTTCAGATCCAGATTTCCCTGTTCCATCTGCTGCATTACGGCTGTCCACACAAACAGTTTGGAGATCGATCCGAGCCTGAATAAAGTGTTATCGGGATTGACCGGTTGGCGTTCCTCAAGATCTGCAAATCCGTATCCTTCTAGCAAGAGGGTATCACCTTCCTGAATAATCGCAATAGTGGCTCCCGCTATGTGATTATCTTCCAGATATGATTCTATGGTGCCATCTATAAACGAACGCAGCTCGGTGCTGTCGGCTGGTGTTGGCTGAGCGGTTGCAGAGTTCAACAGCAGGAGTAGTACAAACAGACCGGGGAACGGAAGTTTTTTCATGGTATCAGGCCTTAATTTCAGGATCTTTTTAGATCTAAAGTACCCCATCGGAAGCAAAGGTGCAGGACTCGGTTAATTCAGAATATGGGCTTATTTATACAACTACAATCTGTTTTTGTTCTGTATAAATATCTATTAATTAAATCCTTATCAGGTTACTTAGTTGTTCTATTTGGAAGTTAAATAGTTATGATGGCACACCGCTATACACCAATGCATAAACAGGTACGGATGATTCATACATATCTTTTTTAGAGCGACTCTACATGGGACAACTCTTTTCTACATTCATCGAGTCTAAAATTTCAAGAATTGATTTCAAAAGTAATGGTAAGGGTTACTTATTTAACGTGAGCTCGGTTTAAGAATTCAATGAAATCTACGTTCACTTGTCAAATAGAAGCCCTTCTGTTGATGTTCATTTTTTCAACGACCAAAACCCCAACATAAGGTTGGGACTACCAAAAAAGCCACCAAAGAATCCCAGATGTTGTTATCCCCTGCACCTAAGAAGTTACTTGCTTTGGAACATTTAAAGCTTCTGCGCTCATTCATTGCAGGGACTCTCTGGACTAGGGTAAGGGATACATTTCATCCCTTACCAATCCTCTCATAGCAGTAGATGAAAAACCGGAAGAATTTACTGTCCGATATCGGGTTGGCTTCTCCTGCGTTCAGCGTTTCGATCGCAGTCAAACCGATTGAGTTTTAAATTCTTCTTGATCTTTTCGTCTCTTTTGGATCAAGCCAAAAGGGACACCTAAAGACAATTTAGAGGAGACATAATTCATATATGGAGTCTTCTCCTTCCTTGTGGTGTTCATTTTTTCAATGAGGAAAACCCCGACAGTGGTCGAGACTAACGAACAGGCACCAAAAAAACTCACCGGGGAATCGTAGATGTTGGGCTGGCTATACCGTCGATGGTATTTCCTGCTTTGGAGCACTCGTTGCCCCTAACTTCTCTTTTCCCGCGATTCCCCGGCCCCAATTGGTACCATTATGTTGAACCTCAGCATATTCATCCAGAAAACCTTTACCAAGCAAAAGGGACACCACAAAAGACGGATTAAGCAAAAGGTTAGAATCTTGGACTTCTCACTCTCTTGTCCATTTCTCCGATATGGAAACTCGCAACTGAGGTTGGGCCTAAATAATGATCACAAAAAAACTGCTGGGAATCGTAGTTCTCAGACAGCAAATGGTTTCTTCACGCTCCGGCTCCGTCACCCGGCCAGCAAAAATTTCGAAAGCCGGAGGATAGCTTACCAATAGATTCTTCTTTATCCCGAGTTGACGTTATTAACTAAATGTTCCGCTTAAGCTCAGGTATTTTACATATTTATCTACATTATTATTAGGTTTGCCCGTGCACCAGCAGCGATGTTTGATCGGTACGCTCTTACATTCTGGGAGATAAAAATATTATTAGAATTCGGTTTGTAATTATTTTTATTAAACCCGTATATTTGGAATCTGTTTTTAAGCCGAAGAGTCGGTAGCTCAGATGGTAGAGCAACGGCCTTTTAAGCCGTGGGTCGAGGGTTCGATCCCCTCCCGACTCACCAAGCATTAACTCTCTCTTAAGCCCCTGTTGGTGGATAGCCGCAGGGGCTTTTTGCTAAACAGTAATTCAAGGAATGTAAGCACGGTCATTTCTCGTTGTTCTATTACATATTTTATATGCATTCTACTTTTAGAGTTTAACACTATTTATGGCAGATAAAGAACAGGAAAAACCTTCAGAAGAACAGTCCTCCCAAAAACCTTCTACCCAATTCGGAACACCGGGCGGGAAACAACGGATTATTTTTTGGGTTATCATTGCTTCTCTTTTTGGCTTTTGGATCCTCAGCTCCAGTAATACCGGTATTTTTGGTGGACCACCTAACATCGATTACAGTACGTTTCGCCAGCAGATCGAGTCTGGGAATGTCCAGGAGGTAGTAATGCGGGGCGATCGTATTCAGGGTGAGCTGGAGAAAAAAACACCTCTTAAAGCCTCTGAAAACGATACCACCCGATATAGCGAGTTTGTTACCTATATCCCATCGGTGGGGGATGAAAAGCTGCTGGGCATGCTTGAAGCCAATAATGTGAAAGTTACCGCCGTACCCGAAAGTGATTTTAACTGGTGGACCGCCTTGCTTTGGGGTATCCCCCTGCTGTTTCTCTTTTTTATTGGGATGCAGTTTTTCCGACAGATGCGTGCACAGGGACAGCCGTTTATGAATATCGGCAAGAGCAAAGCTAAATTGCAGGATGCCGAAAAGGTAAATACAACGTTTGAGGATGTGGCAGGTCTGAAAGGCCCCAAAACGGAGTTGAAAGAAATTATTGGATTTTTGAAAAGTCCGGAGCAGTTCGAATCGCTGGGAGGGGAGGTGCCCAAAGGAGTACTGTTGGTGGGACCGCCCGGTACGGGTAAAACACTGTTGGCACGGGCTGTAGCCGGCGAAGCAGGAGTTCCATTTTTCACAATCACCGGTTCTGATTTTATGGAGATGTTTGTTGGTGTGGGTGCCAAGCGAGTACGT
>JBEPXS010000120.1:0-9125 GCA_041641755.1 Balneolaceae bacterium | reverse complement strand
CTTTGATGGATATGTGGTCTCCGACTGCTGGTCAATTAACGATTTTTATATGGAAGACCGACACGGAACTTCTGAAACAGAAGCTGAAGCGGCAGCCCTGGCATTAAAAAGTGGCACCGATCTGAATTGTGGAAACACTTTCCCATATCTGCAGGAGGCGTACGAAAAAGATTTAATCACCGATCAGGATCTGGATACTGCATTACGGCGCCTGCTGGAAGCTCGTTTTAAACTCGGAATGTTCGACGATCCTGAAGAAGTTCCCTACGCTGGAATTCCGTATTCTGTGGTCGACAGCGAGGAACACCGGGAATTAGCCCGGCGTATGTCACGAGAGTCGATCGTATTACTTAAAAATGAACCGGCAACAGGTCAAGAGCAGCCTCTGCTTCCCTTTGACAAAGAATTTGATTCCATTGCGGTTATCGGACCCAACTCTGACAATTACTGGACTATGCTCGGTAATTATCACGGAACACCCTCGAGTGTCTCCACTCCCCTGGATGGCATTCGAAACAAGGTGGGAGAGGATACTGAAGTTCGGTATGCATTGGGTTCCCATTTTGTAGATGGCATTCCCTATATGGACCCTGTGAGTAGTGAATATTTGACCCCTTCAGAGGGTGAAGGAAACGGATTATATGGTCAATATTATGACAACCAGGACTTTGAGGGTGATCCGGTAATTACTCGTGTTGACTCCGAAGTAGATTTTATCTGGCGGGATGATACTCCTGTCAACGGTAATATTGCAGATCGGTTCTCTGCAGTCTGGACCGGCCAGATCAGGGCCCCGGAAACCGGGACCTATGCGATCGGGCTAAACGGGATGAACTTTTTCCGTTTCCATTTTGAAGGAGAACAGCAGTTTGAACGCCGGATGGAACATTCTCCCTGGTACAATTACTTTGAGGTGGATCTTGAAGAAGGGGAGACCTACGATATAAAAATTGAGTTCTATAATTACGGTCCTGATCCCCAGATCCAACTTGTATGGGAAGTACCCGGCAAGGATCTGCTTGCTGAGGCCAAAGAAGCTGCCCAAGCCTGTGATGCTGTTGTTCTGTGTCTGGGACTCAGTGCCCGGCTGGAGGCCGAGGAGATGGATATCGATGTAGAAGGATTTAAAGGTGGTGACCGGACCAAGCTCTCACTACCATCTCCGCAAATTGAACTGATGAAGGAGATTTATGCATTGGGTAAACCAGTAGTTTTGGTGCTTATGAGCGGCAGTGCAATTGCGCTCAACTGGTCAGATCAAAACATACCGGCTATCCTGCAGGCTTGGTATGGCGGACAAGCAGGCGGAGAGGCCGTGGCTGACGTGCTGTTTGGTGATTATAATCCCGCCGGTCGCCTTCCGGTAACATTCTACAAGTCAGTGGACGATCTGCCGGAGTTTACCAACTACGATATGGATAACCGAACCTATAAATATTTTGAAGGTGAACCCCTCTATTCATTCGGGCACGGCTTGAGCTATACGTCGTTCGACTATGAGAATATACAGCTCAGTAGCTCCGAGATTAGTTCTGAAGGAGACAGTTCGGTGACGGTAAGCGTAGATATTACCAATACGGGTGATCTGGCTGGAGACGAAGTCGCCCAGCTCTACCTGGAATTTACCGATGAAACCGACCGGCGGCTAAAGAGGACATTACAGGGATACAATCGTCTGACTATTTCTCCGGGTGAAACGAAGACGGCAGAGTTTGAACTTGATATAGAGGCATTTGCCCGTTGGAGTGAAGATGAAGGGCAAATTTTGGTTCAACCCGGTGAAGTAAATATTAATATAGGACGATCGTCGAGTGATTTTGCTGTAAGCGAAACATTAACTATAACCTGACGAATTTTTCCCGGCAGGCATTTCCCATTTTTTGTATCCCGATTTGTGGAGGTGTCTGCCATTTTTTTTGATTGTTTAGATTAATCTTTTCCCAGTTTACATCTTGGATTTTATCTTTATAACTTCCCGCCGAAAAAAGAGTCTCAATTCAGAAAGTTTTCATTTATCAGCTTTTCTGAATGAGTGCTTTATCCTAATCATAATTAATCTTCAATCGCACTGTGCTACAATTACCGCCTGCATTTTTTGTAACAGGTACCGATACGGGTATCGGAAAAACCGTTGTTTCCGCACTTATCGCCCAGGGCCTAAATGGTACCTACTGGAAACCTATACAATCGGGGCTTAAAGATGAAACCGACACTGAGTTTGTCCGGCGGGTAACCGATCTCCCGAATGATCAATATATTCAGGAGCGATACCGGCTGAAGGAACCATTGTCACCTCATGCATCTGCTGCCATTGATGGAGTGTCAATTAATCTGCATGACTTTGAATTACCTGACTTTAAAACCGATCATCTTATTGTTGAAGGGGCAGGAGGCCTGTTGGTACCGCTTAATGACAATGATATGATTATTGGGTTGATTGAGTATTTGAATCTTCCGGTGTTGCTTGTAACCAGAAGTGAGTTAGGTACTCTCAATCACACATTTCTTTCTCTGGAAGCTCTGCGCTCTCGAAATATTGAAATTTTAGGTGTAATAATGAATGGTCCCCGCAATGAAAGTAATTATCGTGCTATTGAGAAGTATGGCAATGTCGATATTCTGGCTGCATTGGAGCCATTGGAGGAGTTAAATTCCAGGGTATTGCAAAGTGAATATGAAAGATTATTTTAACCATTCCTATTTGAAAAGGTAGTACCTATTTTATTTCCCTAATTTACTGCTATATATATACTTATAATAATCATATAATTTTATTTTTATATTATTTGACTTAGAATATTTTAATCATGCATAAAAATATTTGGTATCCCTTTACAATTATCCAGGATGCCCCGGAGCCTATCAAGGTAGAGAGGGGGGAAGGTCTGTGGCTTGAACTGGAAGACGGGCGGCGTATCATGGACTGCATCTCCAGCTGGTGGGTTAACATGCATGGCCATGCTCATCCCAAAATAGCCGATGCTATTCATGCGCAAGCCCAAAAACTTGAACAGGTAATTTTTGCCAACTTCACCCATGATCCGGCAGAGAAGGTAGCTGAGCAGTTAACAGATCGTCTGCCGGGTGATCTCAATCGAGTCTTCTTTTCCGATGATGGTTCCACGGCTGTTGAAGTTGCAATGAAAATGGCGTGGCAGTACTGGAAAAACAGGGGAGAGGAGCGAAAAACCTTTATCTGTTTTGAAGGAGCCTATCATGGTGACACGTTTGGAGCGATGTCTGCGGGCGACCGCTCAGTGTTTACGGAGGTTTTTAAAGAGTTATTGTTTGATGTGGAGTTCTTACCCTATCCACAAACTTGGATCGGGGATAAATCAGCTACAACTAACGAGGAAAATATCATTGAACAGTTGGAAGAGATGCTCAACAAAGAACCCGGTAAATATGCTGGTATCCTCATTGAGCCGCTGGTACAAGGTGCGGGTGGTATGCGAATGTGCCGTTCCAGCTTTTTGCAAAAGCTACATTGGGTAAATCGACAATATGGGACGCTTCTGATGTTTGATGAAGTAATGACCGGTTTCGGGCGTACCGGCAGCTGGTTTGCTTCCCAACGAGCCCAGGTAGAACCCGATATAATCTGTTTGGCTAAAGGATTGACTGGCGGCTTTTTACCACTTTCGGTAACCGTTTGCTCGGATGACATATACGAAGCGTTCAACAGTTCTGATCCGATGAAAACATTTTGGCACGGACACAGCTATACGGCTAATCCGCTGGGATGTGCCGCAGCACTGGCCTCTATGGAGTTGATGGATGAAAATGAATCCACATTTGGTGCTATGGAGGAATGGCATCTTGAGGAACTGGAGACATTGATGGAGCATCCTAAACTGAAAAACCATCGTGTTACGGGGACTATCGCTGCAATGGATATAATTGCAGAAGGAGAAGAAGGATACTTAAACAAGGTTGCCGATCACATCAAAAAAGAATGCGTGACACACGGTCTACTACTCCGTCCTCTGGGTAATGTACTGTATCTAATGCCTCCTTATTGTACAACACGAGAACAGCTTGGCACTATGTACCGGGGAATTACTGAATTGTTATCTTAGTAGTATTTTGGACAGAAATTGAGTAATTCTTCATCTGAATTTGTTTGTTGCTCAGATTCACTAAGGAGAGACGTGATTTTTAAAAACAACGATTTTTTGATAACTATTTAATAATTTGCAGTGATACTTTTATCACATACTATTTTGAAGATTTTAAATGAAACAGTTCTTAAAATATCCCGGTTTGCTGAATTCTAGCCTGTCATATCGTATTCGATTGTATTCAAGAAATGCATTCAATTTGTTTCTGGTTGCTTTTTTTCTCATTTCTCTGTCAACATGTACTGATCTCGGGAGTGATTCAACTTCGCAACAAGATCCCGTTGAACGATTTCCGGGTCCTAATGAATACTTTAACGCCGTGTGGGGAAGTGGCGCCAATGATGTTTTTGTAGTTGGGACCAGCGGTACAATTATGTATAACAATGGTTCTGAATGGTCGGAGATGGACAGTGGCGTGGATTTTGAATTGACAGATGTATGGGGCAGTTCACGTGAAAATGTTTTTGCTGTAGGAAAAGGAGGCACTATTATACATTATAACGGCAGTGAGTGGAGCGGGATGGAGTCTCCAGTGGAGAAAAATATGGACGGAGTTTGGGGAACTGGTGAGGATAATATCTATGTGGTACATTCGGGTGGTGGAATTCTCCACTATGATGGAAATGAATGGCAGGAGATGGCAAGTCCCGAGTCTCAAAGGCTGAATGACATTTGGGGTAGCACCCCTGACGATATATATGCTGTAAGCTCTGGTGGAGAAATACTTCATTTTGATGGTAATACATGGGAAATGACTTCCACAGGAAATCCACCACTGTTCTCAGTTAGTGGAACTTCCTCTGATCAGGTTTTTGCTGCGGGTTCCGGGGGAACAATGCTACACTTTGATGGATCGGAATGGATGGCAGCAAATAGTCGTACCAGTGAAGGTATTTATGAGTTTTGGAGCAAATCGGAAAGTGATATATATGCTGTCGGTACAAATGGAATTGTCATATACTATGATGGATCAGAATGGGAGGTACAGGCCGTCCTGACTAAATATGATCTTTCAGGTATATGGGGACTTCGGGAAAAGGTTTACGTAGTAGGGGGATTCGGTACCATTCAGGAACTACAGCTTAAGTAATAGCTGGCCTAAAAAGATAATATTATTAGTAAACATGAATTCTGCCTGAGTTTTAATTTTATCTACAACAAACTCTATGACCACAAATGATTTAGTAAATATGGCTATACTACTTTTTCATAAGTTTGATCCAAATTCCTTACCTTTCGATTTATAATCTATATTCTAAAATAGTTGTATTAAAATGAGTCAACAGTTTACGGAGCAGGAAGAAGTAACCATACGATTTGCCGGAGACTCCGGCGATGGTATGCAGCTTACCGGTTCTCTTTTTACCAATACCACTGCACTTGAGGGTAATGATCTGCGTACACTACCCGAATTCCCGGCAGAGATTCGCGCACCGGCCGGAACAGTCCCGGGTGTGTCTTCTTTTCAACTCCATTTTGGCAGTAAAGAAATTTTAACACCAGGTGACATGTGTGATGTATTGGTAGTAATGAATGTTGCCGCTCTCATCGCCAATCTTGCGCTGCTTCGAAAGGGAGGCACAATCATCGCCAATACCTCTGGTTTTGACAAGCGAAATCTTAATCTGTCTAATTATGAAGGTGATGTTAGTCCGCTTGAGGATGATACTCTCTCAGAATATAATGTTCTTGAAGTCGATGTTACCAAGCTTACCAAAGAAAGTCTCTCGGAGAGTGATTTAGGGTATAAAGACAAAGAGCGTTGTAAAAATATGTTTGTACTGGGGCTGCTTTATTGGATGTACAGTCGCCCGTTGCAGTCTACGATTACCTTCCTGGAAAAGAAATTTAAGGATAAGCCGGATATTGCAAATGCCAATATCAAGGTACTTAAGGAAGGATACCATTACGGCGAAACGACAGAGGTATTCAGCTCCCGTTACACTGTAAAAGAAGCATCTTTGAAGCCGGGGACCTACCGGAATATAACCGGTACTGATGCCACCGTGCTCGGACTGGTTTCAGCAGCGCATCAAAGTGAGTTGCCGCTGTTTTTTGGATCCTATCCGATCACACCTGCTTCCGATATACTACATGGTTTATCCAAACAAAAGCATTTTGGGATATATACCTTTCAGGCTGAGGATGAGATTGCCGCGGTTTCATCTGCTATTGGAGCTGCTTTCGGTGGAAGCCTGGGAGTAACCAGTTCTTCCGGTCCGGGTATTGCGCTGAAGGGGGAAGCCATCGGATTAGCCGTTATGCTTGAACTGCCTTTGGTTGTCCTGAATATTCAGCGGGCGGGACCTTCTACCGGTATGCCTACCAAAACCGAGCAGGCTGACCTTATGCAGGCGATGTATGGGCGTAATGGTGAAAGTCCTATAGCTATTGTTGCCCCCAAATCACCGGCTGACTGTTTTAAAATGGTGTTTGAAGCATGCCGTATTGCGCTGGAGCATATGATACCGGTTATGTTCCTCTCTGACGGGTATCTTGCCAACGGTTCAGAACCGTGGAATTTCCCGCAGACCGGGGATCTTAAGAAAATCAATGTTCAGTTTGAACCGGCACGTACCAATGGTGATGGCAAGAAATTCCTACCGTATGTGCGCGATGAACGCTTTGTACGGTCATGGTCGATCCCCGGCACCAAAGGGCTGGAACATCGTGTTGGTGGCCTTGAAAAAGAGGATGAAACCGGTGATGTCTCCTATGATCCCGAGAACCATGAGAAAATGGTAAAACAGCGGGAGGCCAAGCGCGATAAAATTGCTGAGTTTATTCCCGAGCAGGAGATAGATAACGGCGTTGAGAATGGTGAGACAGTAGTAGTTGGATGGGGATCTACCTATGGATCTATCCGAACGGCTGTTCATGAGTTGCGTCTGGATGGTATGGACATTTCTCACATTCATCTGCAATACATTTCACCGTTTCCCGGAAATCTTGAAGCGTTGCTCAACGGATACGATAATGTACTGGTTCCCGAAATTAACAACGGGCAGCTGGTACGCCTGATTCGCGATCAGTTCCAGATGCAGGCAACAGGAATCAATAAAATTAAAGGCCGTCCGTTTGGTGTGAAGGAGCTAAAAGAGGAAATTAAGACAGTTGTTGCCAAATAAAATCGGTGAATATTACATTTAGAATCAGAATATTTAATTTATATCATGGCTATCCAAAGCAAAATAACTGATCATCTTGAACAAGTGACCAACGGAAACGGAGATCTCCCTGACTACTCCGGCAAAGACTTCTCATCTGATCAGGATGTCCGTTGGTGTCCCGGTTGCGGCGACTATACCATCCTGAAACAGGTTCAAAATGCTATGCCCGAAGTTGGGGTCCCCAAGGAGGATATCGTTTTCATCTCAGGGATTGGGTGTGCAGCCCGATTTCCCTATTACATGGATACCTTTGGTATGCACTCCATTCATGGTCGTGCACCGGCTATTTCAACCGGACTAAAGGTTACACGTACAGATCTCAGCGTTTGGATTATAACCGGTGATGGCGATTCGCTCTCGATCGGTGCCAATCACTTTGTACAGTTACTGCGCCGTAATGTGGATGTAAATCTGTTACTGTTCAATAACCAGATTTATGGTCTCACAAAGGGGCAATATTCTCCAACTTCCCCAGAGGGTTCACAAACCAAGTCAACACCGTTTGGATCCATTGACCATCCCTTTAATCCGCTTTCGCTGAGTATGGGTGCTGACGGCACTTTTGTGGCGCGTACGATGGACCGTGATCCCCGCCACATGCAGAAGATGTTACAACGTTCTCATAAGCACCGTGGAACTTCCATGCTTGAGATCTACCAAAACTGCATCGTTTTTAATGATGGTGCGTTTGAACTGTTTACGGATAAGAGATCGCGGCCCAGAGAAGCTATCTATCTAGAAGACGGGGAACCGTTGGTTTTCGGCAAAGAGGATGACAAGGGTATACGTCTCGACGGTCTTAAACCGGAAGTAATATCACTTGAAGAAGATGACTACAGCAAGGAGGATCTTTGGATCCACGACGAAACAGACAAAACAAAGGCATATCTTCTGTCTCAGTTTTTCGATGCTCCGGCACCCGGAGAAACACATATGCCACGACCGTTTGGAGTACTTTATGCCGTTGACCGCCCCAGATATGATGAAGGCGTTAATTTACAAGTTGAAGCCACGCTTGACAGAAAAGGAGAGGGCGACCTTGACGAGCTGCTACATGGACCCGAGACGTGGGAGATAAAATAATTGGTAAACATTCTCTGCCGGAGTAAATAGAAAACCAACTCTCTTTTACAAAGCCTTGGCTTATGCAAAAATCAGGCAAGGCTTTCTTACTTTTTCTGAACCACCAACGGTTGGATAATCCTCTTTTTTGATTAACTAGTCGCTCCTTAAGAACACCAAAAATCGTCGTTTAGTGTGGATAAACGGCTCATTTTGTGGATAAGTTAACGGTAAAATCCCTTAGATTTCAGTAGAATCTACCCAAAACCTCACGGATTTTACCATGCTCTCAGCCTCTCCGGACCAGTCGCAATGGGATATGTTCAGTCCCATCTTAAAGAGTTTTATCGACCCGAAGCACCCGTTGGTACAGCTGGCCGACACGGTGGATTGGACCTCATTGGAGACGGAGTTCGATCTGCGGGGCTCCTGGCAGCCCTGGGGAAAGAATGAACAAGAGCTCAGTTTTGCGGCGGGAGTTTATCGCCAGCCTATTGCCGATATTACGGAAAAGTGGGATGCCGGTTTTACTGCCTGGATGCCTTACCCGTAGGGCAATCACAAATGGAAGCAATCCAAGGGTTATTGGGGTGGCGTCAGCCGGTAGGGGGATTGTTCAATATTTCGCTGGAAGGATATTATAAACAACTTTCCAATATCCCGGTTCCGGTATGGAGTACCCTGGCGAAGTTTACCAGTGATCTTGCCGCTGCAGAGTATGGTGGAGATATTCGGCTCGAATTCGATACGGGAGTGATCTATGGCTTTCTGG
>JBEPXS010000119.1:0-9141 GCA_041641755.1 Balneolaceae bacterium | reverse complement strand
CGGACACCACTGAGTAGCTCATCCGTACGAAGCTGGATAGGCTGAGAAAAGTTGGAAGCCACACCCGGCAGATCCTCCTGCAATTTTTCAGCCATCGCCGACTGCAGCTCTTCATAACTGCGTCCGGCGTCCCACTCATCGAGTGGCTTTAGGTTCACTACATTGAATACCACGTTTACCGGTTCAGGATCGCCGCCTACTTCCGCACGCCCTACACGGGAGAATATGCCTTGGACTTCGGGGAAGGTTTGCATCGACTCCTGAATTCGCTTCGTGTATTCTTTCGTGGTCGGGAGGTTAGCGCCCGGAGGTAGTACAGAGCGTACCGCAAAGGTCCCTTCCCGTAGGGTCGGCTGGAATTCGGTTCCCAGGAAGGGGAATACCGCCATACTTCCGGCAAACAGCACAAGGGCTCCGCCAAAAACCATCTTGGGGAATTTCGTGGCTTTTTCAATCAGCGGGCGGCTGAATCCTTTCACCTTACGGACCAACCACGGCTCTTTGTCCATCCCCTTATCCGGCAGAATAAAACTGGAAATGACCGGGATGTAGGTCAGGGCCAAAAAGATGGCTCCGGCCAAGGCAAAAGTAATCGTATAAGCCAGCGGCTTGAACATTTTACCTTCGACGCCTTCCAGCGAAAAGAGAGGAATAAATACAATGATAATAATGCTGGTCGCAAAGATCACGGGACGTATTACTTCGCGTGCTGCTTCGCCTACCACCCGCACCAAGGAAACATTCTCTGTATCCTGCTCTTCCAGCAGGCGGTAGGTATTTTCCACGATCACGGTGGCACTGTCCCCGATCATTCCAATGCTGATCGCCAGTCCCCCCAAACTCATTAAGTTGGCCGATATGCCCAGAAGGTTCATCCCAATGAAGGCCATGAGAAACGCAATGGGAACGGTGGATATAATGATAAGTGTCGAGCGAAGGTCTCCCATAAAAAAGTAGAGGATGACCAGCACGAGAATGGCCCCGATATACAGTGCATTGCTGACCGTACCCACGGCTTTGCTGACCAGCTGCCCCTGCGAGTAAAACGGCTTCATAATCATGCCGTCGGGCAGTGCTTTATTAATGGCATCGATCTTTTGATCCACCTGGGCCAGCAGGTCCTGCGTGTTCGTGCCAATGAGCTTGAGCACAAAGCCTCCCACCGATTCCTCCTGGTCTTTAATAAGAGTACCCCGCTTAATCTCGGAGCCGAATTCCACCTTGGCGACATCCTTGACGTAAATGGGCGTGCCGCCAGAGTTTTTGACTATGATGTTCTGGATATCCTCCAGACCCTGCTTGTCTGGCTTAATCCAGCCATAGCCTCTAACGAGATACTCTTCGCCTCCTCGTTCCAAAAAGGAAGCACCTACATTCCGATTGTTGGTGTTGATGGCTTTTTCCAGATCCTCCAGGGTAAGCCCGCGGGAAATCAGGGCGTTCATATCGGCATTGACCTGGAACTGTCGGACATCGCCGCCCAGGGAAAGCACACCGGTAACCCCGGGTACGGTCCGCAGCTGGGGCTTCACGATCCAGTCCTGGGCCGTACGAAGTTCCATCAGGGAGTGGTCGGCGGTATCGGTGTTGGTTACTTCGTACATCATGATCGTCCCAAGTCCCGTGGTAATGGGACCCAGTTGCGGTTGTCCCAGCCCATCAGGAATAGATTCCTTGGCTTTGGAGAGCCGTTCCATGACCAGCCGTCGGGCGAAGTAGATGTCGGTGCCGCCCTCGAAGTAGATATTTACGCGCGACAGCCCGAAGATGGAGGTACTCTGCACGCGATCCAGCTTGGGCAGCCCATACATCGAGATTTCAATGGGGTAGCTGATCTGCGTCTCCACATCCACCGGAGAAAGGCCGGGGCTGGAAGTAAACACCTGCACCATGGTGGGCGACACGTCCGGGAAGGAGTCGATGGGGACATCCTCAAAAGAGAAGTATCCATAGACGCCAACGGCCGCCACCAGAATGAGGATCGTCAAACGATTCTTTAATACTTTGTCAATTATTTGTTGAAGCATATGTCTGTCATTTAAGAAATTCGATATTGCAACGAGCAGTTAATGTCCGTGGGATGCGCTTCGTCCCTGAGCGGTAAGGGCGGACTTCAGGTCAAAGGCTCCGGCGATAACGGCTTGCTGGCCGGGTTTCAGACCCGAAGCAATTTCCACGTAGCCCTCATTTTCGCTGCCCAGCATAACCTCGACAGGCTTGTAGCTGCCATCCTCGTTGCCAGGGACAAACACTACTTGCTGACCCTCAATCGTTTGTACCGCATCAATGGGAATCATCGCAACGTTCCGTTCTTTCCCTGTTGATATGCGAGCGGTACCGAACATTCCGGCCCTCAGCTTTCGATTCGGGTTTTCAACAACCGCGCGAACCGGCATGGTGCGCGTCTGCTTTTCGAGGCTATAAGAGACCCAGTCTGTTTTTCCCTCAAAGGTTTCTCCGGGGATGCTTCTAACCGAGAGGCTTACTTGTTGGCCTTGGTCCAGATATCGGATATCCTGCTCGTAGGCATCGATCATCACCCACATTTTCGAGAGGTTCGCTACGTGAATGGGCGTCTCGCTGGGACTAATGGTTTGTCCGGGCGAAATATCTCGCTCCTGAATCACCCCGTCGAGCGGACTGGTCAGGTAAAAGTGGGATAAGGGCTGATCGCTACCTGCCTCAATATTTTTAATGTCATTTTGCGACAACCCGTAAAGGCGTAACGCTTCCGCCGCAGAATTCAGTTCGGCTTTGGCCTCTTGGTAGTTAGCTTCAGCATCCAGCAACTCGGCCTGTGAAGATATTTCCTGATCATACAGCGACTGCTCGCGTTTGTAGCGTGCCTCTTCGGCTTTGAGCCGGGCCCGAAGTCGAATATATTCGGCTTTGGCTTTCCCCAAGCCCACGCTGCTCATGAGCGCAATGGGCTCGTCTTTTTGGACGCGTTCTCCCAGGTCTTTTATGACTTCAACAACCTTTGCCTCGATCCGGGGACCCACTTTAGCAATTTGATCCAGATCGTATCCAACACTGGCGGGACGTGAAATGGTTGAAGAAGCACTTCCTTCGGACAGCGTTTCCACTTTAATGCCGAGATTACCTTCTTGCTGCTCGGTCAGATGCACTTCGCGAGCATGCTGTCCGGATTCCTCATTGTGTTGTCCAGCTTCTTCGGCATGCTGCTCGGTCTCTTCGCTGTGTTGCGATTCGGGTTGATGCTGTTCGTTTTGCGCGTTGGCTTGGGAATCGGAATTAGATCCACAGCCTGCTAAAAGACTTCCTAATAGAAGTCCGGTAAGTGTTAATATTGCTAGATTCTTCATGATTGGTGATTCCATATTCATTCAAAAATTAGTTTGCAGAAATTTCAGAGAGGGGCGTGCCAATGAGGCGTTCGACTTCGGCTATGGCCCGGTTGTATTCGGCCAGGGCCTGGATGAAGCGGGTGCGCGTCGAAAACAGCGTGCGCTGGGCATCCAGCACTTCCAGGTAATCGAATTTGCCTTGCCGGTAACCGGTTTGGGCCGCCTCAAAAGCTGTTTTAGCGCCGGGTAATACCTGCTCTTGCAGTTGGTTGACTTCATGAGTAGCTGCATTGAGCTTATTGTATGCTGTCTGCAGGGCCTTGTAGGTTTGGGTGACGGCCGCTTCCCGTTGGGTCTGCACGCGACTCAGCTCATACTTCGCTGCCTTGATATTCCCCTGATTGCGATCAAAGAAAGGCAGTGGGATAGATACGCCTACAATTGCGGTGCTGGCACCTAAATCCTCCGCACGTTTGTATCCCCCGCTCACGGTGATGTCGGGAATGCCTTTTGCCTGTTCCAGATCAAGAGCAGATTCACGCTGCTGCAGTTCGGTAGCCCACCGCGCTACATCCGGATTGCGCTGGATATAGGTTTGCACCTTGGCGTACTCGGGGATGGCCGAAGGCATACTCAGCTGCCCTTTTAACTGTTTGAACTGTGGTTGCTCGCTTCCCCAGTAGGCAGCCAGCGAGCTACGAGCGGACTCCCATTGGTTGCGGGCATTCTCCAGATCAATTTTGGCGCGGGAAAGCTCAACCTGTGCTTTGGTCTGTGCCAGCTTGGAGACTTTTCCGGCCTCCACTTGGGCAGTTATGGAGTTGTACAGGTTTTGAGCTACATCCACGAGTTCTTTTTGCTGCTGCCACTGGAGCTGAGCTTCCAAGGCAGAAATATAGGCCTTGGTAACACCGGTCAGCACATCAAGCCGTTGGGCTTCATAGTCCCATCCGGCCAGTTCTTTGGTAGCACCTGCCAGCCGCTTGCGCTTGAGGCGATCGGCACCCAGCAGGATTTTCTGTCCCAATTTGACGGTCACTTCTCGGCCGTCGTAGCCTTCAAAGGGACCCGTCCCGCCAAAGTTCTCCATCTCGGCATTTAGCTGCGGATTGGGAAGTAGGGAAGCCTGAATGCGTTCGGCTTCCTTCACGCGCACCTGCCAGCCGTAGCTTTGCAGCAGGGAATTTTTTAGCAGGGCTTTGGACAGCGCATTCGAGAAGGTCAGCGTATCCGAAATGGTGACTTTGGTTGCGGTATCCTGTGGGTTCACGTTCTTATTTAGGGCGGGAGACGTCTCATAGGTTTGGTCTCCCAGCGTGCTTTCTGAAGGTGGTTCGATAACGGTTTCTTCTGTGGCACAACTGGCAGCAAGCACGAGCATGCCGAGGGCCAGTAGTGAGTTCAATAATTTCATGTGTTTCCAGCCAATTTTTGCTGTTATAGAGCGGCAAGCAGAACCGGCAGGATATAACTGTTCCTTACCTGATTACAAAACTTGCAAGTGATAAAGCGATATGGAAAGGGCTGGAACTACTTAGTGGTAGAGAATACGGACAACCGTCTTGAGCGAAGCAGTTATCGTATCCTCAATCAAGGGAGGCGTGTACGAAACAAGTTGAAAGACCCGTGATTGCGGGAGGTTTTCAACTGTGCTGTAAAGAATACCATTAAGGAATTTGAGCGTGCGTTCCTGATCGAAACGTGTTGTTTGTTGTTCCTTGGAACAGATCAGGGACAGCGATACATCATGATGGCTATCGTCTACAGCATCAAGGGTAGGTTCATCATGATCATGCTGATCTTCGGCATGTACTGCATCTTCCGAGGGAATTGTAAAGATGGAACCGGCCTTGGATTCTATGTTGATCTGCCCGTTTTCCTCAAAACAATAGACAAGACTGTCAACAAATCCGTGAATGGCAAGAAAATGAAGTCCAAATAGGAAAAGAAGGGCAAGCGTGATGCCCTTGAGGCTTTTCTTGTATGTGGATTGGATCTGATGCATTTGGGAAATCTTTTAAATCAAGCCCCATAATAGGGATTAGCTGGGAAGGAAAAAAGTAAAAGAGAGGATCGACTAAATAAGTCCTGGGCAGTCATAGTCGGGGTTCGTCTATTCATCATGAGAGTCTGTCAAGTCTACAATTACTATTGGCGATCATGTCGTATTTACCTATTTTAGGCCTCCCAAAACCAGTATTACTTGAGAACACAGTTTAGATGGATACGAAAACAGCAGGTGAGCTATCCATTGAATAATATAAATTCCCAGTCATGTATAAATTGTTACTTGTTGGTGCCGGAGGCTTTGTAGGGGCATCTCTTCGGTATCTTCTGGATGAGCTTACTTATTTGTTTATCAGCAAAGAAGCCTTTCCCGCCGGAACCGTAGTTGTAAATATCATAGGTTGCTTTTTGATCGGTTATATTGTGTCACTCCTGGAGGTTAAGCATCTTTTTAACGTTGAATTGAGGTTACTGGTACTGACGGGATTCCTCGGAGCTTTTACTACATATTCCTCTTTTGCTCTTGATGCTTTTGTTCTGATGGGCCGTACTCAGTTGCTAAAAGCGGGTCTCTACCTGTTCCTTCAACTCGTAGTTGGTATTGCAGCCGTCTGGGCTGGAATGGCAATAAACGGCTGGGGACCAGATACAGTGTAACCCGGCTTGCCAAGAAGGGGAATAAAGTGAGATATTCCCACCGAATAAACTAAGTGCTGGCATGCGAAACCATGATGTTGGCACCGACCAGGCTCTTTTAAAACCCTCTTTAAATAGTGGTAATATCAGGAATTAAAATCCGAAAAACGGAACATGTCTAAACGAACCCCATTCTTCCATATCCATGAGGAGCTCAATGCCCGGTTGACCGACTTCGGCGGCTTTGAGATGCCTGTTCGGTATGGCAGTATTAAAAAAGAGCACAAAGCCGTGCGCAACCATGTTGGGATGTTTGATGTGTCCCACATGGGAGAGTTCTACCTGCAGGGCCCGGAAGCATTACAGCTGGTGCAGTATCTTACTGTCAACGATGCGTCGAGGTTGCAACAGGGGCAGGCCCAATACTCTGCTATGTGTTATGAAGATGGTGGTATTGTGGACGACCTCCTGGTATATAAGCTGCCGGCCGATGAGGGCTTCATGCTGGTGGTTAACGCCTCGAATGTTGAAAAGGATCTGGAATGGGTTACCCGGCAGAACAAATTCGATGTGGAAATCCGTAACCGATCGGATGATATTTGTCTGTTGGCGGTGCAGGGCCCCAGGTCAATCGATACGTTCCAAAAACTGACCGACCTGGATTTGCAGAAAATTAAGTCCTATAACTATGCAATTGGTAACTGTGGAGAATTCGAAGATGTGATGTTCTCCGCTACCGGGTACACCGGGGAAAAAGGATTTGAGCTATACTTTGATAGAAGTCAGGCCAACCCGGAGAAGGTCTGGAAAGCCATTATGGAAGCGGGTAACGAGTTTGATATTCAGCCCTGTGGACTTGGAGCTCGTGATACACTCCGACTGGAGATGGGCTTTGCCCTTTATGGCAACGATATCACCAAAGATACTAATCCGCTGGAAGCCCGCATGGGGTGGTTAACCAAACTGGATAAAGGTAACTTTATAGGCCGGGAAGCCTTGAAGGCTTTGAAAGAGGAAGGCATAGATCGTAAATTGGTGGGATTCATGATAGATGACAAACGCGCTATCCCACGGTCTGGCTACGATATTGTGGACGACAAAGGTAAGCAGATCGGGTTTGTTACCAGTGGTTCCCAGTCAATCACACTGGAGAAGGCGATCGGGATGGGTTATGTCTCCAAAAAGTTTTCCGAAGAGGGAACAAAAGTTTATATAGAGATAAGAAATAAGGAGGCCCGGGCAACGGTTACTTATCCACCATTTGTTTCAAAGGAATAGCTGCGGATCTGCAAAAATAAATAACAAGCTAATAGAGGCAACGGGGTCGAGCCCATTGATTCGTTTTTTAACCACTTACACAATTTATTAATGAATAAAAGTATAGATATATGTGTGTCTGCGCTATCATTTCAGGAAGAGGAGTTGCGCGGGAAAATGGCCGTAGTGATTGATGTGTTGCGAGCCAGTTCAACAATAGTTACAGCACTACATAACGGGGCTAAAGGGATCATCCCTGTTGAAGATATGGAAGCCGCGGGCAGGATCTCTCAAAACCTGGATTCCCCCAAATATCTGTTGTGTGGAGAAAAGGGAGGGAGAAAGATTGAGGGGTATGACCTGGGAAATTCCCCCTTTGAGTACAGTTCTGAGACTGTCAGAGATAAAACCATTATATTTAAAACAACCAATGGAACCCAGGCCGTGAAGCGGTCATTGATGGCCGATGAGGTATTGGTTGGAAGTTTTTTGAATCTTCAGTGTATCATAGACCGTTTAAAAGAAACCGATCAGGATATTGTGCTGGTTTGTGCAGGATGGGGAGGACGCCTGGCACTGGAAGATCTGCTATGTGCGGGGAACATCATACATATTTTGGGTAATGGGGAGATATCAGAAGATGCATTTGACGGCTCAAAAGTTGCTTTTGGTCTTTACGAAAAATTTGGTGATGATATAGAACAAGCACTACGAAATTCGAACCATGCTAAACGATTGGATGACATAACCGAAAACGACGATATCGGTTTTTGTAGCCAATTAAATACAATGGATATACTACCAACGTTGAACGAAGGAATTATCACGGACGCCCATGGCAAAAAGTAAAAAATCCGGAGCTCTTGCCGGCGGAATTTCTGCCTCCCGTAAAATGGAGATTCTGGGAATTCTGATCATGGCAATTGCTACCCTCGTAGGCCTGAGTATCATTACATACCACTCCTCCGACTATGCCCTGATTCAATCACTTTCTACGGATACTATATTTTCTGTGGATCGCGGTCCGGCATTGCGAATACAAAATGGACTGGGAGTTGTAGGAGCCTATATTTCATACCTGTTTGTGTACCGATTATTTGGCTATACCAGCATAATTTTTCCACTAATTATTTTTGGATTTGGATGGTACGTGTTCCGCGGGCGTAAAATAACGAATCTGCTTTGGGCAACGGCATATGGCTTGTGGAGCATGGTACTGGTCTCCACGATCCTTGGATGGTTTTACAATGAACTCGCCGCTTATTCTTCAGTATGGCCGGGCGCCTCCGGTATTGCCATGTCCAGCCTGCTCCATAACCTTACGGGTATCGGGTCGGTAATTATTCTTGGCGTTCTTTTTGTAGTTACCGTACTGGTATTGATGGATCGCGATCTTCAGCACACTGTCGATACTATCAAGGGATGGATCGCCCGGTTTCAGGAATCGATGGAGGAGCGCCGGCAGAAACGAGCAAAGCGTAAAGCCGAAAAACAGGCAGAAAAAGAACGAAAGAAAGAAGTAAAGGCCCAGCAACAGGCCGAGCAAAAGATGAAGCAGAAATCCTCCGAACCCGAACCTGCCCTCCGGCAGCAGGAAGCTGGGCAAAAAGATCGTTCTATAGATGATATTGTGGAAGAATCTGAACAGGAGGACCAGGAGCGTCGCCGTAAAGAGGAGGAAGAGGTTAAGAGCCTGGATCAGCGACCGCGCGCTATACTCGATAAGGAAAAGGCCAGGAAAGTAGCCGATGAAGAGATAGAATCCGAGGAAGACGATGTAGAGGTTTCGGTCTATGTAGGAGAAGGCGATGAAGAGGCTGATGACCGCGAATTGGATCGCATGAACCGCGACAAGGCCAAAGAGATACCGAAAATCAAGTACAAGTTTCCGGGAATCGATATCCTTGACGCCCCGCCGAACGAGGGAAACGAG
>JBEPXS010000118.1:0-9194 GCA_041641755.1 Balneolaceae bacterium | reverse complement strand
AGAATGCTGAGAGAGGAAAACAGGGATCTGAATACAATATACGACCGGGCTTCCCGAAGGATGGCTCTGCGGTTTCTTTTTCCTGAATTGAGTCCGTCCGATAGAACTGCACTTGAGGATGAAATGGTAAACCATTTTGAACTGGGAAATGACCTTGCAAAAGATCATAAGGGGTATGTACAGCGTTACCGAAACTACCTGAAAGAGCAGGGGGCTGTGGATCTTTCGGATATTATTAATCGGCTGGCAGACGGATTAGAGAAAAATTCAGGCTGGCGTGAAAAGCTGCAGAAACGTTACCGGGCTGTAGCCATTGATGAGTTTCAGGATATTAACCCGATGCAGTACCGGCTGGTACAACTGCTGGGCGGTGCCGATGAGCAGAGCTTGTTGGCTATTGGTGACCCGGATCAGTCGATTTATGGTTTTCGGGGATCCGACCTCTCCCTCTTTTTTAAGTTCAAGCGAGCGTTCGATGCCGGTGAGATCCCACTCACTCAAAACTATCGATCCACAGGAGTTATCCTGGAGGCGGCTGGCTCGGTAATCCGCAATAATGAAATTAACAGTGGGGTTGGTCTGAAATCAACCAAGGAAACCGGAAACCCGATCTCGGTACATGCTTTCCCTGATCCTTTTGAGGAGGCCGATTATATACTGGATCAGATTGAGCGTTATATCGGGGGGATCGACAGCCTGGCCTCTGGTGTACATACCGACAGCGAGCACAGCTATGGCTTGGGTGATATTGCTGTTCTTTACCGAACCAACGTAGTTGGAGAGGCGCTGTTCAAATCATTTTTGAAAGCGGGTATCCCGGTTAAATTCGGGGACGGCAGTTCATTCTTTACCGAACCTCCATTCACGTCAATTTCGAATCTGCTCAGATTATACTCAAATCCCAACAACCGGATGGCATTGGGCGATCTGCTTTCCGAATCGTACGGATGGAGTGATGCCCAGGTAACTTCACTTTTGAGCTCCCTTAATGAAGAGTCTCCGTCTCTTTTTGATAATAATTTGCAAGATTTGATAGCAGAGTCTCTCCGGGATGATCTAAAAGAGTTACAGTCGTTGCATAAGAGTTTCCGGGGAAAATTGGATACCGGTAATTTGAAAGATGCGATAAACATGTTATGCACAGAGTTTCTCCCGGATGATCTGCTTACGGAATCGGAGATATTAAAGAAAGAAACGTTAATGGAATTGGCTGATGAGACGGGTGATGATGTAGAGCAGTTTCTGGAACAGATGCAGCTGAATCCCTATACAGATGCGGGACGGCTTCAGGCAGAAGGAGTTCATTTGCTTACCTTCCATGCAGCCAAAGGACTGGAGTTTCCGGTCGTATTTATAGCGGCTGCAGAAGAAGAGATTATGCCACTGTTACGTGAAGGAACTGATATGGAGGAGGAACGGCGTCTCTTTTATGTAGCGATGACCCGTGCCGAAGATGAATTGCAGATTACCTATACAACTGAACGAAGCCGGTATGGGGAGTTGTGGAAAATGGAGCCTTCCCGCTTTATATCTGAAATACCGGAGCAGTTGAAGGAGCAACTACCAGCAGAAGAGAAAGATTCCATAAACGAAGAACCATCCTCAGAGCAATTAGGTTTGTTTTAGTAAGCAAAGATGTAACGCACTTTAAAAGTATGTCGCACATTGAGATAACTCAGAAGTCCATCGCCATAATCTCCGCCGGGTGATACGCCTTTCGTCCCGTGCCATCCATTATCTGGTGGCGGCAGGAGAACCCCGGTGCACAGATGAGAGCATCCTCGGGAAGGTCACGCAGTGCGGGGAATAGCACCAGCTCCCCGATATCCATCGAGATCTCAAAGTGCTCCTTTTCATAGCCAAAGCTGCCGGCCATACCGCAGCATCCGGTCTCTAAATCAATCGGATTGTATCCTGATCGTTCAAGTGCTTTCAGTGTAGGCTCTATTCCAACCAACGACTTGGCATGACAATGCCCGTGTACATATACATCCGCTTTTTTACCGGAAGACCCCGATTTACTTGCAAACTCCGCAATAAATTCTTCAAATTGGTAGGTATGATCCGTTATAGCATGGGCTGTATCGAGATCTTCTTCACTGCACAGATCCAGGTATTCGTCGCGCAGCGTGAGTACCTCTGAGGGCTCGAGACCTATGATGGGAATTCCACGCCCGGCATAATTATACAGTGTCGGAATATTGGCTTGAACCAGTTCTTTGGCCGATTTGACCAATCCTTTAGAAAGTTGTGTACGACCCAGTTCACTTATTTTCGGTATTATGACTTCATATCCTAATGCTTCAAGCAGTATTACTGCGGCTTTGCCAACTTCCGGCTCATGGGAGTCAGTAAAGATATCGGCGATAAGTACCACCTGTTCAGAGGCTTTCTGTTTGGAATGATTTTTAAACCAATGTCGAAATGTTTGTTCAGCAAATGTAGGCAGATCGCGTTTAGGATGAATACCTGCAAACTTTTTTAGCAACTCTTTCCCAACAGTGCTGTTCATAAACCAGTTGGTTGCTTTGGGAAGAAAGGATGCCAGCGGATACAGCGTGCCGGCTTCACCGAAAAATCGATCGGAGGTCGATATACCGTGCTCTTCGTGCCAGCCCTGCATGAATTCGGCTTTCATACGTGCCATATCCACGTTGGCCGGGCATTCGCTTTTACACGCCTTACAACTGAGGCAAAGATCCAGCGCATCTTTTAGCTCTTCAGATTTAAAGGCCTCCCGTTGCTTCCCCGAAAAGAGCTGCCGGAACAGGTTGGCGCGTCCCCTGGTGCTGTCTTTTTCATTTTTAGTTGCCATGTATGAGGGGCACATTGTTCCCCCGCTTTCGGCCAGTTTTCGACAGACCCCGGCCCCATTGCAGAGCTCCAGGGCTTCTCCAAATCCCCCCTCTATGCGCCAATTGAATTCGGTATCAACTTGTGGCTTTTGATAGGTTAAAGGAGAAAATCGTAAATTTTCATCAATCGGTTTGGCTTGAACGATTTTACCCGGATTAAAGAGGTAGTTGGGATCCCAAATCTCTTTTACTTTTTTAAGCAAAGGCATCATCTCCTTGCCCAGTACTTTTTCAATATATGGGGCACGAGCCCGGCCATCACCGTGTTCGCCGGAAAGAGAACCGTTGTACTTTCCGACCAGTTCAGCGATATCGTCAGCCATCGCTTTCATCTTCTCTACACCTTCAGGAGTGTGCACATCGATCACCGGGCGCAGGTGCAGCTCTCCCACCGATGCATGGGCGTAAAATACACAGTTGGTGTCGTATTCCCGGAGTAGTGCCTGGAAATCATCCACGTAGTCGGGAAGATCCTGTACCCGGACGGCGGTGTCTTCACAAAAAGAGGGAGAGGGAGAGTCAGAGCCAAGGCCCATAAGCAGGCCGAGCCCGGCTTTTCGTAGTTCCCAGACCCGTTGTACCTCATCAGGGTTTTTCAGCACCGGACTTGAGTAGCTGAGGCCAAGCTGCTGCAGTCGCTGTTGCAGGGCGGCGGACCGCTCTTCAAGTCGGGCTTTGTCTTGGTCTTCAAGCTGAATGATCAGAATGCAGTGGGGATCCCCCTCCAGGAAAAAACGATTTTTTCGTTGCTCGATGTTACCTTTGGTAGCATCAAGAATAATGTGATCGACCAGCTCAACGGCAGCGGGATTATACTTGACAATTTCGACAGTGGCCTCCATCGCATCCCGTATAGAATTGAAGTGGGGTACCATAACCAGCTTATGTGGGTCCACCGGTTCCAGGTTTACCTTGGCAGAGGCTGTCACCGCTAGCGTCCCTTCACTGCCGCACAGAAGCTCGGCAAGATTGAACGGGCGCCCGTCCGGTTCAAACGGCTGCATGGTGCAGAGCTTGTCGAGCGCATAGCCGGTATTCCGGCGGATGATATCGGGATGCGGATAGGCCTCCAGGATTTGATCCCGGTGCCGTTCAACAAGTTGTGTCATCCCACGGTAGATATATCCTTCCAGGTTTTTGAGCTGCTTTTTCTCTTCAAGCTGAACAGGTGTCAACGGTTTAAAAACGGCACGGGAGCCATCACTCAAAACAGCTTCAACTTCTAGGATATGCTCTCGCGTAGTCCCGTACTTAATAGAAAAAGAACCGCATGAGTTATTACCGATCATGCCGCCCAGCATGCAACGGTTGGTCGTAGCTGTATCCGGACCAAATAGCAGCTGATATTTGCCCGCCTCCCGGTTCAGGGTATCCCTGATTACACCGGGTTGGAGATGGGCGTTTCGGCGGTCTGGATTGATCTCAAAAATTTCAGTCATATGCCGGGAGATATCCATGATTACTCCATCTCCCGTTGTCTGTCCCGCCAGGCTGGTACCCGCACTGCGGGGGGTTATGCTAAAGTGCTCTCTGTTAGCCTTTTGCACCAGGTGCTGTATCTCATGAATATTTTTGGGGAATGCCACGCCCCGGGGTAACTCTTCATACATCGAGGCGTCATTGGCATACAGGCGCCGGGTTTGCTCGTCGGTTTGTATCTGGATGGAATCGGGCATGTGGACATGGTTTGATTTTGCTGTGTTCTAACGTAATAAATTCACAGCAACGGGGAAACGTAAAAATGATTCGGGAGGATTGATAGAACAGCTGAAATTACTCAAACACTTCTACCTATTTATCATCCCCAGTTTCCCTAAATACTCTTACTGCCGGCAGTCGATCGTGCCTCCAAGCGAGACTTTATACTTGCAAAAAAGTTGTTCACGGTTACGATTTGTATGGTAAGGCGGGCTAACTATCCAAGCTCAAAATTGTTTTCAGCGCGTTGAACTATCTCATCTCCTATTGCCAGTCCGGCGGTGGCAGCCGGGCTGGGGGCGTTTAGCACATGGATCTCGTTAGCTGTGGTTTTGAAATGGAAATCATCCAGTATTTCCCCATTGGGATTAAGTGCCATGGCGCGTACTCCGGAGGGAGAAGGTTGCAGGTCCTTTTTGCTAATGGCGGGCACCATTTTCTGCAGGTCCTCTACGAAGGCCTTTTTTGAGAAGGAGCGATAGTATTCATCGAGTCCCATCCGCCAGTGTTTTTTAGCCAGATTCCAGAACCCCGGAAAATTGATGGTTTCAATCGTCTCATTAAGATTAAAGGAGAGTTTGTCATAACCTTCACGCTTAAAGGCAAAAACAGCATTGGGACCGCATTCAACACCCCCGAGCACCATTTTGGTAAAATGAACTCCCAGGAACGGGAAGGCCGGGTTGGGCATCGGGTAGATCAAGCCATTTACCAGATTCTCAGCTTCGGGTTTCAATTCATAGTACTCACCGCGGAATGGCACTATTTGTATATCGGGACGAACACCGGCTGATTCTGCAACATGGTCGCTGTAGAGCCCAGCGCAGTTGATTAGCCACGATGCTTCAAAATGACCGGAGTTGGTTTCTGCCACCAGGTTCCCGTTGTAGTGGCGAATATTTTGAACTTCCTGGTTGAACTTTACTTCATTGTCCTTCTCTTCAATCAATTCCTTCTGCTTCTGACAAACGCCGACAAAATCTACAATACCGGAACAGGGTACGTGAATAGCCTTTACACCTGTAGCATGCGGTTCAATCTCTTTAAGCCTCTCTTCACCAATCAGTTCTATTCCTTCAATCTGGTTAACCTGCCCGGTCTCGTATATTTTTTCAAGGCGGGGGATGTCCTCTTTGTCGGTGGCCACGATCACCTTTCCGCAGATTTCATAGGCAACGTCGTGGTGCTCGCAGAAATCTACCAATTGGTGCCGGCCGTTCACGCAATTTTTGGCCCGGTAACTGTTGGGTTTGTAGTAGATACCGGAGTGAATAACACCCGAGTTGTGTCCGGTTTGATGGGCGGCGACGCGATCCTCCTTATCAAGAACGAGAATTTTGAGATGAGGATACTTTTGCGAAAGTTTGTATGCGGTAGAAAGACCGACAATGCCGGCGCCTACGATGATGAAATCATATTTCATCTGGTTGACTCCTTGTTAACCTGATTTTGAGAAGCAGAAAAGTTACAAAAAGACAAAGCTATAATCATAAATTAAAATTACGCCTGCATTGTTAAAAAATGATACCTTAAGCCTCTAAAGAAACTAAATGATTACTGCCCAATGTTGAACTATCAAATGCTTAATAAACCGTTTATTATGAAACAGACTGTTATCTATTCGCTGGCGTTCCTGTTTATTGTTGCCTGTGGGAGTGAGAAGAAAAATGAATCTGCTGCATCCCAAAACAAAGAATCAGCAAACAAGGCTGAACATGTGGAACAGGCTGCGTTCACCGACCTGGATGGAAACAGCGTCGATCTTTCTGAGTTTGGGGGTAAAGTAGTGCTCATTGACTTTTGGGAAACCTGGTGCAAACCCTGCCTCGCAAGCTTTCCCACGATGCAAAAACTGATGGATAACTATCCTGACCAGTTTATCGTGCTTGCTGTTACTCCGGGTTTTACAAATACCAGGGAAGACGCCCGGGAATTTGCACAAAATCACGATTACGATTTTGTATACCTGTTTGATGAAAACAAGCTGCACCAAAAATTGAATGTGCAGGGGATCCCGTTTAAGGTATTTGTTGATGCAGAGGGCAATTTTATCGAGTCATCACTGGGCAGTCGTGGACCTGAAGGTGATTATGAGCACGCTAAAAAGATTATCGAAGAGCACAGCTGATTCAAAGTATTTCTCATCTATCTCTGGAAGAAATACCAGAAGAGTTGAGGAGATTTCAGCAGATTAAATTTAGCGTCTGGAAATGAACTAACCCGGCGGATGAAGGGTTCAATGGTAATGTAGAGTTACGGGTTTAATATATGAGTCCCCGATCTTAACGGTTCCATCCTGTAGCCTTCAATATGCAACCTATAACCTGCTGTTGTAACAGTTAACCATGTTACAACAAATAAATCCTATTCTTTTGATTGACTGTATAATTTCGAGTATTTTTATCCAATAATATAAAATCATAAATGAAGTAATTTCATGGCACAACAAGTTGAAGAGAAACTACCGTATAAAGTAAAAGATATTGGCCTGGCCGACTGGGGTCGCAAGGAGATCCGTCTGGCCGAAGCCGAAATGCCGGGTCTGATGGCCCTTCGCGAAGAGTATCGCGACGAACAACCGTTGAAAGGAGCCCGTATTGCCGGCTGCCTGCATATGACGGTGCAAACGGCCGTGCTTATCGAGACGCTTATAGAGCTGGGAGCCGATGTGCAGTGGTCTTCCTGCAATATCTTTTCCACCCAGGACGAAGCTGCTGCAGCTATTGCGGAGACAGGCGTCCCTGTGTATGCCTGGAAAGGAGAAACCGAGGAGGAGTACTGGTGGTGCATCGAGCAGACACTCTACTTTCCCGACGGAGAACCACTGAATATGATCCTGGACGACGGCGGCGACCTTACTCAGGTTGTCCACGAGGAACACTCCGAACTGTTGGAGGGGATCAACGGAATTTCGGAAGAGACTACGACCGGGGTAAATCGGCTCTACCAGATGGCGAAGAACGGCGAACTGGGTGCACCCGCTATTAACGTGAACGATTCTGTGACCAAATCAAAGTTTGACAATAAGTATGGATGTCGCGAATCGTGCGTGGATGCGATCCGCCGTGCCACCGATATCATGTTTGCCGGCAAAGTTGCCGTTGTAGCAGGATATGGAGACGTAGGCAAAGGTTCGGCAGCATCGCTGCGTGGTGCAGGGGCTCGGGTTATCGTCACTGAGATTGATCCGATCTGTGCGCTCCAGGCCGCCATGGAAGGCTACGAAGTGAAAAAGATGGACGATGCCGTTAAAGAAGCGGATATCGTAGTGACAGCAACCGGTAACAAGGACATTATTACCGAACGCCACTTCAAGGCGATGAAAGATAAGACGATCGTCGGTAATATCGGTCACTTTGATAACGAAATTGATGTGGCCTGGCTTAAGGAGAATGCCGAGCGGGATAATATCAAGCCACAGGTTGACTTGTTCAGACTGGATGATGGTAAAGAGGTTATCCTGCTTTCGGAAGGCCGCCTGATGAATCTCGGTAATGCAACGGGCCATCCATCATTTGTGATGTCCAACAGCTTCACAAACCAGACGCTGGCACAGATTGCACTCTGGAACCGTCCGGAAGATTTCGATCTGGATGTTCATGTACTACCCAAGGATCTCGATGAGAAGGTAGCTCGTCTGCATCTTGAGAAAATCGGTGTGGAACTGGAGGATCTTTCTGACGAACAGGCCGAATATATCGGCGTCCCCAAAGAAGGGCCGTATAAGCCGGATCACTACCGGTACTAATGGAGATTTATTTGATTCGGATTTAAGCTTATTTCTGGATCTGAATATTTTAGATAACTATAAAAAATGCCTCAGCAGTTAATCGCTGAGGCATTTTTTGTTTTGTGGAATTAACCAAAAATAAGTGAAGAAGCTACTAATTAAGGAATTAGCCAAGTAAATAGATTTTATTACTAGTAACGCGTTTAGCGGTTAAAATTGTGGATTGGCTTTCGTTAAGGAGAGGTTCAATCTTCCTAAATTCCTCTTCTCCAAGAAGGACTTCTTAGGAACGACTGTATTAGTATTAGTCTAATAATTAGGTTCCATCGGCTAAATGAGTTCCTCCTTGGAGAATAGCCTGTCCGCCTGCCGGCGGAAGGACAGGAGGATTGACCCGTATTTGTGAATTGGAGGTTTATAGAAAGTAACTAACTGGTAAATGCATTACTAGTAAGATCCCAGTACGGTTTGAGCGTCGTCTCCATAATCCACAAGCTGGCTTTTATATACAGTTTCATCCTCCTGAATTGTTGAATATTGAACCGTTCCCCCGGGTACATCCAGAACTCTCCAGATTTTTAAATTCACCTCTGGTGCCACTCCATAATTTATGAGGTCGGAGGAGAACGTACCTTTGGGTACCTCCACCTGAATATCCTGTTCTTCGATAGCTCCCTCAACCGACTCTTCAGTAAGTTTATTTGGCTGGGAATACCAATTCTCGGTTACCGGCTTTTCCTGCGGTTCATTATCTCCGATTTTTTCCCGGTATCGGCGTATAGAGGATTTATTGGTATCGAACAATACTTCGGCTGTGTATCTTGCAGTATCACTATCGCTTTCAAACATCTGAATTTGCCACCACTGTTGACCATCAGTGTTCTCTTTTAGAAAGGCTTTTTTAATTACCA
>JBEPXS010000117.1:0-9260 GCA_041641755.1 Balneolaceae bacterium | reverse complement strand
GTGGGATACGGGGGATACCCGGATCGCACCGGTAAGGTAACGCTCGATGCCTGCATCATGAACCATGAGTCGCGATGTGGGTCAGTAGCTTTTCTGCAGGATATTAAGCACCCGGTGTCGGTGGCACGTACTGTGCTGGAAAATTCTCCACATGTGATGATGGTGGGTGAGGGCGCCCGCCGGTTTGCGCTGGATAATGGGTTTGAGAAAGAAGATCTGCTAACTGAAGAAGCACGTGAAGTGTGGGAGAACTGGAAGAAAGACCCCGAGTTTCCCGTTACCGGTTGGGACCAGTTTAAAAACCATGATACGATCGGAATATTAGCATTGGATGAGCAGGGAAACCTGTCAGGAGCTTGTACTACCAGCGGTACCGGAATGAAGATGCACGGACGCGTGGGAGATTCCCCTCTCATTGGGGCCGGCCTGTTTGTTGACAAAGATATCGGGGCTGCCACGGCTACCGGCGTCGGTGAAGAAGTGATCAGTATAGCTGGAAGTCACCTGGTCGTAGAGCTGATGCGGCAGGGAGCGTCACCCACTGAAGCATGCAGAGAGGCAGCAGGGCGTATTGTCAACAATAACGATGGCAAAACGGAAGACTAGGTAGGTTTTTTGGCACTCAGTATAAACGGTGAGTATGGCGGTTATGCGCTGCAACCCGGCTACAGTTTTGCAATTCGCGATATGAAAACAGAACAGTTAGTACAAAGTGAGAGCTGGTTTTCGTAGGCTAAACTGTATAACAGGTCTATTATTGATTAACCGTTCATTTAATCTGTTTTTCGGAATTGGTATCAGGAGAGCTTATCCAGTATTTGTTCAGCCTGCCAGAAATGTCTGCGCTGGTGTACTTCAACAATAGCAAAACATTCTGACAAGGTCATTTTAACAAAGTTTAGCAGGGGATTCGGCACCTTTATGTGGATCAAAGAAACCGAACCGGTACGAGCTTTTTCGATCTCCCCTATAAATTGATCCTGCAATGCAATAAATTGGTTAAGCGTCTCCTCTTTATTTAAACTCGTTGAAGATTCAGGCATAAACGGGTCTACCGTTTTTAGTTTCATCTTGTAGGGTGGAGCAAATAGCTTAATAACGCCTTTCCAGATCAATCGGGGTTGAAAAGGAGGGGAAGGTACCCCGGGTGAAGCTGCCTTGGGAGATGATTTTAGCCCGCTCCGGATATTATTAAGATACCGGTTTCCAAACTCGTTTAAATGATCGTAACATTCAGCTATGCTCCAAACCGATTCAGCCGGACGTTTAATAAAGATCTCTTCATCCAGAGGCTGAACAAAAGAATAGGCCTGTTCCTTAGCCTGGCCAAAACGGGTGATGAACCATTCATAAGTATATTTTTTGGTACCTGATCTGTCGTCCATTATTCTATGGAATGGGTTTTTATTTTTTAAACGATAATGTCTCTTGACATGGAATGCAAAGAGGATCACCAAAAAAATCATAATTGTTGTAAATTCGATTCTTTTGTATGATAAGCTTAAAGAACAAAACAGGTCGCTATGAGAGTGAATTTATTTACTAAAAATCTGGTATTCCTTATTCTATTTTTTGCTGGTTGTTTGACAATCAGTGCCAACGCCCAAAACAGGCAACTTACGTTTGATGACATTATGAAGTTCGAGGAGATCGGCGACCCCGTAATTTCTGATAGTGCCGGCTGGGTAGCATACAGCGTATGGCCGGACAGGGGAGATGGCAGGGTGGTGATTAAAAGCGTCGATAGCACACAGTATTACGAGATAACGCGAGGTGAGGATCCAAAAATAACTCCATATGGAGTTTGGGTGGGGGTACGGATCAAGCCGCCCCTCAAAGAACGGTTAAATGTCAAGAATGGAAAAGAGCCTAAGCCCGGAGTTTCTTTTTTACATACCCGAAGTGGTCGTATTATCAGTTACGATAGTGTAAGGTCGTTTACATTTTCCAATGATGGCCAATGGGCAGCCCTGCAAAAATTTGGTACAGATTCGACAGAGAATAAGAAACCTGAAAACGACTATCTGGGCACAGAGCTGAAGCTCTTGAGTTTGATGGGCGACACGGCCTATTCAATTCCGAATGTATCGGAATTCGCATTTGACAGCACGTCTGCTTACCTGGCCTATTCAGTGGTCGACACGTCGGGAGAAGAGAATGGCTTGTATTACAGGAACCTCTCCAGTCCACAACAGGGCAACACTATTAAGCAGCTTACCGACGGGTATTTCAATAACCTGACGTGGAATGATAAACATAAGAAGCTTGGATTTACTGCCTCAACGCTGGATGATTCTAATAAGCCGGGTCCGGCCACACTGAGTGTATGGTCCGCAAAAGAAGGCCTTCAGCAGTTGGTTGATGATTCGGCAGCCAGGGATGGGTGGACCCTTCGATCTACTAATGAGCTGAAATGGACAACCGATGGAAAGCGACTGTTTTTTGGTTTTTTGCCTGAGGAGATGGTTGAGGTCATGGATAACGGGGAAACGGATTCCACAGGAGTTAACTCTGTCTACAGTATGGAAGCAATTTTAAAAAATACCGCCGTGGATGTTTGGCATTGGGATGATCCCCGGATAAAACCTCATGAGAAGGAAACATGGAAGGAGCGTAAAAAAGAGTTGTATCAGGCTGTCTATCATTTCGAATCTGATGAATGGATACAACTTGCAGATCACAGAATGCCTGAGGTGGAGTTTACCAATAGCCCAAAATATACGTTGGGTAGCTCCGATATCCCCTATCTTAAAGAGATGACCTGGAACGGTTTTTTTGATGATTACTACGTTGTAGACTTACAAACAGGGGAGCGGAAGCGGGTAGCGAGGAAACTCCGTTTCGGTGCACAGATCTCTCCCGGAGGCCGATATATTGTCTTTTTTGAGGATAGGCAGTGGCACTTGTATGATGTGGGAAAGGAGATCTGTCATAATTTAACCGAACAGTTGGATAATCCATTTTTCAATGAGGATCACGATTATCCTTATCCTGAACCGGGATATGGTATTGCAGGATGGCTAAAGGGTGATAGGGCACTATTGATTTATGACAAGTATGATGTCTGGCAATTTCCCACTGATGGAACTAAGCCCATGTTGCTTACCGGTGGTGTGGGTCGGGAAGAAGAACGAGTTTTTAGGATCCAGGATTTAACACCTGACAGCCCTTATTTTAAACCGGGAGAACAGGTATTGCTGGAATCATATCACGACAAAAAGAAAAACGACGGTTTTTATACAGCACAGATAGATAGTTCGGGTGTAGTACAGCGGTTTGAAGAGGCAAAACGATTCAATGTGATAACCAAGGCTCGAAAGAGTCCCCGAATTTTGTATACAAGTGAAAGCTATACAGAGTATCCGAATCTTTGGATAAGCAGCGGCATTGAATTTACAGAGACTGAACGGATTTCGGCTCTCAATCTGGATGTTACCAAAAAGTATGACTGGGGAACAGCTGAACTCGTGGAGTGGAACAGCCTGGATGGTGATCCGATGCAGGGGGTATTGATTAAGCCGGGAAACTACCAGGAAGGGCAGCGATATCCCTTATTAATTTATTACTATCGATCTTTTTCTGACAGGTTGCACGAGTTTAATGTTCCCCGGAATAATCATCGGCCGGTGTTTGCCCAGTATGCCAGCGACGGATATGCGGTCTTTTTGCCGGATATCCGGTTTGAGGTGGGGACGCCTGGTTTTGCCGCAACCAAGAGCCTAGTTCCCGGCGTACAGGAGCTGGTAGATCGTGGAATTGCAGATCCGGATGGGCTTGGCCTTCACGGACATTCCTGGAGTGGATACCAGACTGCATTTATAGTTACGAAAACCGATATTTTTGATGCAGCAGTAGCTGGTGCTCCGGTCTCGAATATGACCAGTGCCTACAGTGGAATACGGTGGGAATCGGGACTTGCACGGCAGTTTCAATATGAGCAGTATCAAAGCAGAATTGGAGGCAGCTTATGGGAATATCCGGAGCTTTACATAGAAAATTCACCTGTTTTTTATGCCGATAGAATAGAAACGCCTCTTCTGATTCAGTTCGGGGATGAGGACGGAGCTGTACCGTGGTACCAGGGGATCGAATTGTACCTTGCGATGAGGCGTTTGCAAAAAGATGCTATCTTCCTCCAGTACCGTGGTGAACCTCATCACCTGAAAGAGTATCCCAATAAGCTGGATTATGCTATTAAGATGAAGCAGTATTTTGATCACTATCTGAAAGGGGAGGAAGCCCCGGACTGGATTACAAAGGGAGTTCCCTATCGGGGAGAATAGTAACAGCAGAAGAGATTGGTTGGTGATTAGGATTGTTGCACAGAAGTGCTATCAATAGTCTGCAGACATTTTCCTTTTAACTTTCTGGATTCGTTTGTACGAGTGTTCAATCTGTCGTCGGCTGATTTCACCACTCTCCACTAACTCTTTGATGATGGATATCGCCCGTTTGGTAATATCAGGCTCAAAGACAGAGTTATTACCGAACACCAGGATATCAACCCCGGCATTTACAGCCTTTTTAAGAGTGGTATCCAACCCATACTGGGATCGGATAGCCTGCATTTGCATGTCATCAGAAAAAATAAGACCGTGGTAATTCAAACTATCTCTTAACAGATCTGAGAGTACAGGTTTGGAGAGGGTCGCGGGGTAGGTAGAATCCAGCTTTGCATTAAAGACATGCGCAGTCATTATTGCCGGTACAGAATCGGTTGAAATCAAGGTTCTATAAGGTTTTAGTTCCACCGGTTGCCAGGTTTCAGTTACGTCGGCAATACCTTTATGGGAGTCATTCCAGGCGCTGCCATGACCGGGAAAATGTTTGAGCACCGGTATTACTCCGGCATCCAGATGTTCCTCCATCACAATACGGGCATGCCGAACCACAATGTTGGGATTAGACGAGTAGCTTCGGTTAAGTTGACCAATAACGGGATTGTCGGGATTTGTATTAAGATCCACGACAGGTGCAAAATTCAGGTTGAAGCCCAGCCTGTCCAGCAGTTCAGCTTGTTGATGAGCATAGTAGCGGGTTGAGTCCGGATTGTTAATCTGGCCCAGGTATTGGGCGGAGACCGTTTCAGGGAAGCCGAACTTTGGTTTAAGTCTTTTAACTTTACCGCCTTCCTGATCAATTCCTATCAGTAGTGGGATATCAGCAAGTGACTGCAGTTGATTGATCAGTTCTTTAACCTGCTCGGGTGATTTTATATTACGTTGGGGACTCTCGCTTGGCACGTCATAATCAAAAAGGATAACACCGCCCAGGTTTCGTTTTTTAATATCGTCGGTGATTGGGTTCTCTTCGGTAACCTCCATCCCTCTGAATCCAACCATTAACATCTGGCCAATTTTATCCTCAAGGGAGATCTGTTCGGCAGTTTGTGAGCAACCGGATAGCGGAAAAGAAAGTATAAAAAGTAGGAACCATATTTTTTTCATAAATGACTTCTGTCAATCGGGAAAGGTTACAATCCTTTTCTTTTGGTTTGGATTTATTGTTTTTCCTGGGTGATCAGGCTGTCGAGTACCTGATCAAGGTTAAAAGAGGGACGGATGTCATTATATCGTTCAATGTTACCTTTACGGTTTACCAGTATATAAAATGGAATCCCTCCACCACGATAGCTACTGAATGTTTTTTGGTCAAATCCATTTCCCCCATAAAGTTGAATCCATGGATTTTCGAAGCGATTCAGTGCGTTTCGCCAAGCCAGGCTGTCCTCCTCGATTGAAATGGCAACGATTTCAAAATCATCACGAGTGTATTTCTTGTAAAGGTCACGCATATGGGAGAATTCGTTCAGGCAGGGAATACACCATGCTGCCCAGAAATCCAGCAGTACATATTTTCCTTTAAAATCATCCATTTGAACTATTTCTTCCTCTTGGTTTGGTAGTGAGAAGTCAACAGCAGGCTGACCGGGAGATACGCTTTTGACCTGCTTGTAAAAAGTTTTCAGGAATGAGGTGTATTTAGGGAAATCCTGGTACTTATTTAAAAAGTCAAGATAGCTCGGTTCAGCTACCTCCGGTGACATCTCCCCGATCCGTTCTGCAATGAGATGCATCCGGGCGTAGGCTTTTGCCTTGCGCCCTTCAATATGGTCAAGTACAGAGGTGCGGGCGGAGTCCAGTGTTGTGTAGCCCAACCGTTTTATATCATACTCTATCAAATCTTGTCCGTATTTTTCTTCAATACGTTGTTCTACGCCAAAAGTGTTGGCATAAGCATTGGTAAAATCCCTGATGCCGGCGCGCTGATTTTTGAGTACTTCGAATGTAAAAAAATTCAGCTTCTTTGCTTTGTGAAGTATATGCTGTCTCTCCTCTTCGGGATTAACATCCCCATCATTTCTGTTGTAGGTAATCGATTCTAGTCGTTTAACCAGGTACTCTCCAATTGCTTTGTGATAATAGATTTCCAAGGGAGTGTCTCCGAGATGTCGTTTGGCAACCGAAATACGGTTTTTATAAAGTTCCAGTACGTCGGTTTGGTTACCATCTCTAAAGGCAGCTAATTGTTTCTCTATAGATTGTAGAATCTTTTTATCAGCGGAACGGAAGTCGCTGTACATTTCATGCCATGGTTGCAGATATCCTTCTACGGAAACCGAATCAGGAAACCAGGATCGGTGAATATCAAGTTCAATATTATTTCCCGGGCGGGCAACAACTGGATATTTTGTGTCATCAATTACAAAAAAGAGAACCTGGGTTGAGTCAACTGGTATTGTGTTTTTAAAATACCCTTCCGAATTTGGGCTTATCCTGAACTGTTTTTCGGGTGAGTATTTATAGTGGAGAGGTGGTTTTTCAATATAGATTTCTGAAGATCCTACATAATCCATATTACCTTCTATAATAAACCGATCTGTTTTTGTGCAAGAGGTTAATAGCAAAAGAAGCCCAGCAAGAAACCAAAATCCAAAGCTTTTCATCGTGTCTGGAAATAGTTTTATAAGTAATGATCTAGTTTCTAAAAAAAGCAAAATTCTGATAATCGATACATTAGTTAACAAATATTTACTAATTACTTTTTAACTATAGATAAAAGGGGAATATCGGGTTGTACTTTAAGGACCTTATTATTATAAAATTCTAATAAAAATATTCTTCCCAGAATACAACCCAATTATAAGCCTGTGAGGTTTATAACATGCATTTATAGTCAGTTCTTCAGACTAAGAGAAAACTGATTTTTTTTGTAACAAATACGTAGGAAAATACTCTTGTAAACAAAGGAAATTAAGAAAGGATAAAAAAGATCCATCTGACAAGCGTTTATTGCATTATTGAAGTCAGAAAATAGATAAGGGAAATGTAAGTATTGTTTAAGTAATCAAGGATGTTATTGAGAATTGTTTAGTAAAGTTAAGACCGAAGAAAATCAATTTTCTATCGGTGAAAAGGTAAACCTTAATATATAAGAAGATGATTGAGAGCCATTTAAATAAAGATCTCGAAGAGAAAATTGACTTGTATGTGAATGGTCAGCTTTCTCAGGAAGAGGTCGACGAACTGTGGGCAGAACTAATTCAGGATGATAATCAACTAGATTATCTTAAAACCGTTGCCAATACGAAAGCCGTAATAGAGGCCGATCAAGAGGATGCTGCCACTATCTTCAGTATAAACCGATCCTGGACTTATGCAGCCGCTGCTGTTATAGTTATTCTTTTAGCTGTAATGACTGTAATTAACTATCCTGTATTTCAGTCTAACTCCGTTGAGCCCATTTCCAATATTGAGCTGGATTATTACCGCTCTGAAGATGGGGTTATGGGAGCAGATTCCCAGCAAGAGGTATTGAAAAATGCTTTGGCACTTGCTAATAAGGGCAATACTTCTGAAGCTATCAATATGCTGGAGCAGGAACTCAACAATGCAGAAACTCCTGCGTGGAAAGCTGAGCTTAATCTTAATCTAGGCTCGTTGTATTACAACAGCGGGAACTATCAAAAAGCGATTGATAATTTTTCGGCTGTTGTAGAAAAACAGGAAGTTGACATCTTAACCCGCGAAAAAGGGTATTGGTATCTTGGCAACGCTTATTTTCAGTTGAATCGGCTGGATGAAGCTGAAGAGGCAATTCAGAATGCATATGAGCTGAATGGTGCCTATCGCCGGGTAGCCAAACATTACCTGGATGCCTTGGCAAGTACCTAGTTTCCTAAGGTAGGACCACATATTGCCGGGAAAAACAAAATTATTTAGCCCAATCCTGTTTCGGGATTGGGCTTTTTATTGCTACAACCTGTAGGTGAGGGCTTTTTATACTGTCCCCATTATTAGTTGGCGCTTTCTAATTTATCGCCATTCTTCTGTTGTATCCTGTACGACAATCCTACCATTAAAACCAGATAGAACATAAAAGCACTTGCAACCATAAGGTTAGTTTTGCGATGAGGCCTTACTATCGGTTGGCTGCTGCCGATCAGCATATATGGTCCCCAATAATGAGGATTGGCATTTTTCTGTTTTAGAAAGTGTACTTTGGCTTTTCGTAGTGCTTCGGGTTTGGTACTACCCTGGTTCAGGGCCTTGTAAAATTGAGTAGCAAAATCTGAAGCCATCATATCGTTGACTGACCAAAGATTCAGTACCAGGCTTTCCGCACCCGCATATCGCAGAGCGCGGCTTATACCCACAATGCCAGAACCTTGCAGGTAGGACCCCGATCCCGATTCGCAGGAATTAAGCATTACCATGTCGTTGGAGAGGTTCATGTCAAACAGCTCATAAGCAAAAATTTGACTATTAAACTGTCCCTGTTCAGTTGTATCACCAGGGTTACTCATATAGATGGTTGAAAAGAGTGGATCCTGCTCGGAAACCTTGCTGTGTGTGGCAAGATGCAGGATACGTGCCTCCGGGGCTGCTTCCCTGAACGCTTCTTCCGTGGAGTTATCTTCCAGAATCGTTCGGTGGTTATCAAGATTGTTCAACTGCCTGGAAATTTCGGTAACCTCACGGCTGGCATGAGGCAGTGGCATTAAGTTTGAATTTGTATTAGTAAAGTTGCTTATACCAAAGCCCACGTAATCCCAGTTGAAGGATTTATCAGCCTTGGGAGTGTAAACCAATTCATTCAGTGATGTGAGATATTCAGTTTTGTATTGTTCTACCAGGTATGTGGGCTCGCCATAGCTGTAGTTTTTATCCGGTCGAGTAGTGGGGAGTATATCCAAGGGTAATTGGAAAAGATAACTGTCAGGAATCAGAATTATGTTTTCAGTAGAAGCTGGCAGATCG
>JBEPXS010000116.1:0-9277 GCA_041641755.1 Balneolaceae bacterium | reverse complement strand
TATCATGCCAGCCAATGGGTAAATCTGTTGCTGCTATTTCTTTTTTCCATGATTATTATATTGGCTACCCGGTACTTCGGGGCTCTTGGGGGATTTCTTTTCTTTCTGTTCCAGGTGTTTTTTATCACTGGGCTTACCCTTTATGAGTTTTTGAGCTTCAGTTATATCATTGAATACACCGGTCCGGTGCTGGCCACGTTAATCGGGTACCTTGGGACCACCAGTTACGACTACCTGAAGGAGCAGAAAGAGAAGCAACGGATTCGCAATATGTTCTCATCGTACGTTTCGCCTACATTGGTAGAGCAGATGATTGAATCGGGACAGGAACCCCAACTTGGTGGAGATGAAGTATATATTACCGCCTTTTTCAGTGATATCCAGTCGTTTTCCGCCTTCTCCGAAAAACTGGAACCGCACCAGTTGGTTGAGCTGATTAATGAGTACCTGACGGCTATGACGGATATCATAACCCAAGAGGGGGGTACGCTCGACAAGTATATCGGTGACGCAATAGTAGCGTTCTTTGGGGCTCCGGTTAAAGTAGAAGACCACGCTTATAAAGCATGTGTGGTTTCCCAGCTTATGCAGCACCGATTGAAAGAACTTCGTGAAAAATGGAGGGATGAAGGAGATAAATGGCCTGAAATTGTGCATCATATGCGTAACCGAATTGGGCTGAATACCGGAATTATGTTGACCGGTAATATGGGTTCTACCCGTCGTTATAATTATACAATGATGGGCGACAATGTAAACCTGGCAGCTCGCTGCGAGAGTGGAGCCAAATCGTACGGTGCCTACACGATGCTCACCGAAGAAACGAAAAGAGAGGCTGAGAAACATGGCGACCGCTGTTTGTTCCGATACCTGGATCGCATAGTAGTGGTAGGCCGTACAGAGCCGGTCAATGTGTATGAATTGGTGGGACTGAAGGAGCATCTTCTCCAGTCAACGTTTGATTGTGTGGAACTCTTTGAGCGTGGAACCGAAGCCTATCTTGAACAGAATTGGGATCTGGCAACGGAACTATTTAAGCAATCGGCCGACCTGGAACCAAACCAGCCGGAAAATAATCCCCATATAAAAACAAATCCCTCACTCGTATACCTGGAACGTTGTCATAAGATGGAGGAAAATCCGCCGGGAGAATCGTGGGATGGTGTGTATATAATGGAAACGAAATAGGGACAATACGAGAAATGAACAGATCTGAAAGTGTTCTGCCGTAAAGAATTATTGACAAGAAATAATCCCCAAAATACGTTGCAATCCTCACCAAATAACCTGTATATTTGGAACTTCGAGGGCAGGCCCTGCGCAGCCAGCTCCCTCTGAACTCCGTCAGGACCGGAAGGTAGCAGCGGTAGGAGGTCGTAGCGGCGTGATGTAGGTCGTCTGCCCTCTCTTTTTTATTTATTCGCCCTTCTCAAAAAGACTTAATTCGATAATACTAAGTCGATCCTCTTTTCCTTCCACAGGTAGGCGGATAAGCTATGCTCCAGTGAGGAGAACTTATAGATTTTTACAACCTTCTGAATCTCCCTTTTCCAAGGGAGACTTTTTAACATAATCAAAGTTGAGAAGCACAACTGTGACTCTGACCAGCCTGTCTAAAATGGATTATTTAATCTGAAATAGTCTGCTTCCCAAATCCCCCTTTAAAAAGGACTGAGGGGGGCAGGATAAAGAATCCGAAAATGGAATCCCCCCTCTACACCAGTTTCTCCTGGATATCATCCGCAATGTGCCGGGCATGCACACGGGTATTTTCGATAAACAGGCTGCTGGTGTCCATACCACCACAAACAACACCAGCTACATACATGCCATCCCGGTTGGTTTCCAGCGTTTCTGAATCATATACCGGCATCCTTTTTTCATCGTCCGTAAGCTCGATACCGAATTTTTCCATAAGGCTGAAGTTGGGTTGGTACCCGGTAAGTGCCAGTACAAAATCATTGGGAATTGTCTTACGCCCGTCGGGGGTATCGAGAACCACTTCTTTTTCACGGAACTCAACAACCTCGGTATTGAAATAGGCTTTAACTTCATCATTCTTGATCCGGTTTTCAATATCTGGCTTTACCCAGTATTTGACCGTCTCCTTAATACCATCACCACGGATCGCCATTGTAACATTGGCACCGGTACGGTAGGTTTCAAGCGCCGCATCAACGGCAGAGTTACCGGCTCCCACAATCAACAGATCCTGCCATGCATAGGCATGAGCTTCATCATAATAATGATTTACTTTTGGCAGCTCTTCACCCGGTACATCCATCTCTCGCGCGATATCATAAAATCCTGTTGCTACCACTATTTTGGAGGCTTTGTATTCATCTTTGTCAGTTTTAACGATGTAGTTACCATCGCTACCCTCAATATTCCGGACCTCCTCATAGAGATGTACGGGTAGTTCGTAGCTTTCCGCTGTGCGGCGGTAATACTCCATTGCTTCGCGCCGGGTGGGCTTGTGCCCGTGTGAGATGAACGGTATGCCCCCGATCTCCAACCGGTCGGAGGTAGAGAAGAAGGTCATATCCTTCGGATAGTTATAAATCGAGTTTACAAGACATCCGCGCTCTATGATTTTAAAAGGAATGTTTCGCTGTTTAAGTGCAATACCGGTGGCAAGTCCAATGGGACCGGCACCTACGATGATTACCATCTGTTCTGAGAGTTTAGGTTCAAAATGAGTGCTGGAATCAGCTTAAATATCAAAATTTTGTTCAAAAAAGTTCATTATCGTTTTGTTTAGCCAACCCTGGGGTCTGCTCCAAAAGCCTACGTGGCCTCCCTCTTCTGTAATAATATAAGAAAGGCAGTCATTGGCTTCGATCTGTTTTTCGGGGATCATCTCACCCGGGCAGATCGGGTCCTGTCGGCTGTGGATCAATAAAGTAGGCCTGCATATATCATTGATAAAATGGTGTGCCGAACAACTCGTGTAATAGTCTTCGGCGTCCTCAAACCCGTGAATCGGAGCAGTCACTTTATCATCATATCCATAAAGCGTAGTACCGTTGAACTCAGGGAGATCCGGATATATCTTATGTTTTTTTCGGAGTTTATGCTTCATTGTTCGGATAAAATTATACTCATATATCCTGTTAAAACCTTCCGAGATATGCTGTGCGCCAAATTCCAAATCGTACGGAACCGAAACAGCCACTGCCACGTTTACAGGATGGTCGTATTTGAATTCTCCAAGAGACTTAAGGAGCGCGTTACCACCCAGTGAAAATCCGACGGCCCCGATCGGAGCCTTGGTAAACTGAGTCTTAACCCAACAAAATATTGTTTCCATATCACCTGTTTCCCCGGAGTGGTAAAACCGGCGCCGGCGATTCATCCGGCCGCTGCAACTTCTAAAATTAACCCCAATAACATTGTATTTCTTGCGGGCAAATCTTCGTGCCAACTCGGTTAGGTAGTATCGCTTGGAAGAGCCCTCAAGCCCGTGGAAAAGAACAACGACGGGACGATCTGCAGAGGTATTAATGATATCCAGATCTAAAAAATCATCGTCGGGTGTAGAAATTTCCACACGCTGCTGGTATGGATCGCCTCCATTGGAAAAGAGGGAGCGCCCAATGGTGTGCAGGTGTCCGTTCAGACACCAGGGAGCAGGACGGAATTCTGGGATATGTGGGAGATCCGTTTTCAAGAATTATACAGTTTTTAATGGAGGCTCAAGTATAGGCTAGTTCTGTTTTTTCATCAAATCAAATAAATTAAGCCGGGAGCGATAAACTCACTCCCGGCTGTGTTAGATATCTTTTTTTATCTGAATGATCGCGAAATACTTATTCCGGTATTAAAATAGGTAGATTGGTTTTATAAGGATTCTCTCTGTTATTCAATGTTGTATTTTTTATCTGCACCTCTCTTCCAGTAATTTGGAACGAGCACTTGTTAAATACTGCTTGCCGAGTCTATTCGCCGTAAGTAGAAGGTTACTTATTACTGTAATGGGCAGGCTACCGTTTCTATAAGTAATTTCCCTACATCAAAATATCAGTTTCCCTCCTTTAGCCCATTTCCAATGAGCTTTATACTGTTTACAAACATCAACCCAGAGTGCTTTTTTATGGGAGAATTGCCGTTCACCATCGACCAGTTTTTGCAGGTCTTTGAAGATTATAACCGATCTATATGGCCTGCCCATATTTTTGCTTATTTATTGGGGGCCTTAGCTCTTGTACTACTTGCCAAAAAAAGGAAGCAGGTTGATTCCTATATAAATCTTATTCTCAGTTTATTCTGGATATGGATGGGCGGGATGTATCATCTTGTCTTTTTCTCAACGATAAATATAGCCGCCTACGCCTTTGGCGTATTCTTTATCTTACAGGGACTAGGCTTTATAATTCTAAGCTGGTCTGGCACCGATTTTCACTATACGTTCAGAAAAGATCTCCACGGTATAATCGGATGGCTGTTCATTATCTATGCAATGATCGTTTATCCTCTTCTCGGTTATTTTTTTGGCCATATTTATCCACAGGCACCGGTGTTTGGGGTAGCACCCTGCCCTACCACTATTTTTACCTTCGGGTTACTACTTCAAACAAAAGGTATAATTTCCGATTGGCTGTTAGTGATACCGGGACTTTGGTCCCTTATCGGTTTCTTGGCAGCGTATCAGCTCTCTATTTTTGAGGATCTGGGCCTGGGCATCGCCGGTATTGCAGGGATACTGTTGATATTAAATCGCAACATTAAAACAGTGAGTGGGGTTGCCTACAACAAGTAAGAAGTACAAGAAATCTGTAACTATTTTATCTTTGACCATTTCGCTGTTGGCAATCGTAGCAGCGTCAACTGGTATTCTTTCATCAGGTGGCCCCGGGCCTTATGAGATAGAAACGGTTCGTGGCGATACGGTAATGGTATATGGGAAAGGTGTCTATAAACACATGTCTGCCGATGTAGCTCCACAAGGTATCGCCCAAGACTATATTACCCTTTTTGTGGGGATTCCACTACTTTTTATATCCCTGGTTTGGACTCGGAGGGGTTCTGTGAAAGGTCGTTTATTGTTGACCGGAATCCTGGGATATTTCCTGGTTACCTACCTGTTTTACCTGGTGATGGGAATGTACAACATTTTGTTCCTGGTATATGCGATATTGCTTGGCACTTCATTTTTTGCATTTTCTCAAACCTTGTTGTCTTTTGATATCAATAGCATATCTGGATATTTTCGGAAATCCACACCGACAAAATCGACAGGTGGTTTCCTGATTTTCAATAGCATAGCCATCGGATCTATGTGGCTGGGAGTGGTAGTTCCACCTCTGCTTGACGGTTCGGTAATTCCCGCAGAAGTTGAGCACTATACTACACTGATAGTTCAGGGCCTTGATCTCGGCCTACTTCTACCGCTGTCTTTTATATCCGGGCAATTATTTATCAAAAAGAAACCGTTCGGATACCTGCTTGCCCCAGTTTACTTCGTATTCCTCTCTATATTGATGATGGCCCTCACAGCGAAGGTGGTCGCTATGGGTATACTGGGACAAAATGTGATACCGGCCATTGTGATTATTCCTCTGTTCAGCCTCATATCAATTGTCTGCTCAATTCTCATTCTCAAAAATATAAAGGAGCCCAACCATGAATACTCCTAAACGAAACTCTGCAGCTTACTTTATTTTGCTGGCCTTGATATTTTTCCAGGGGATAAGTGGCCTGTACGGTGGCGGGGCTCTGGTCCTCGATCCCACCGGCGGGACGATGAAGATGCCACTCAACCTGCTGGATGGTTCCCCCTTTAATACCTACTTGATCCCCGGATTGATTCTCTTCGTAGTCCTGGGAATGTTTCCAATAATTGTTCTATTCGGCCTGCTGCGAAGAAACGTCTGGGCATGGAGAGGTGCCCTTTTGGTAAGCGTGGCACTGATTATATGGATAGGTGTAGAAATAGCCATGATAGGTTATCATGCTGATCCACCCCTGCAACTTATTTATGGATTGGTTGGAGTGGTCTTATTAGTCCTTACTCAATTGCCCTCAATTCGAAAATTAAAACCATCTTAAGATATGCAGAGCTTCCATGAAACTACTCAATAAGAGACTCCAACTTGTCGCATTTATCATTGTTGCACTAATGATCGCACTCTCGCAGATACTTCCGGGATATTTGTCGGCCAGTCAAGACATTATTTCTCTTAATGAAAAGCAATTCATTGCCCATATCGATCGACAGATACCGAAACTGATGAAAAGCTATTCTATTCCCGGTTCCAGCATTCTTATCATCAGGGATGGCAAAGAACTATGGAGCAACACTTATGGATATGCTGACGAGGAACAGCAGCGTCCGTTGACGACGGAATCGATCATCATGGCTCATTCAATATCGAAATCGGTGACTGCCTGGGGTGTAATGAAGCTGGTACAGAAGGGTAAAATCAGACTTGATGACCCCGTGAGTGATTATATCAACTCGTGGGAGTTCCCTGCTTCTGATTTTCCCGAACAGGAAGTGACGATCCGGCGACTCCTCAGCAACAGTGCAGGGGTACCGCTGGGAACCTTTGGAGCTCATTATTCAACTGCCGACGGGGTCCCTCCATTAACCGAGAGTTTGTCCGGCGACGATGTCCGTCTCATTCGAGAACCCGGTTCCTCCTTTATCTATTCAAACTCCGGATTTGCAGTGCTCGAATTGTTAATTCAGGAGGTTACCGGTCGCGACTTTGCCACCTATATGGAAGAAGAGATTCTTTTACCCCTGGGTATGAACAACTCCGGCTATAACTTGACTGAAAGCATGCTCCCAAAAATTCCCAGGGGATACGATTTGAATGGCCGATCCATTCGGGCCTATCTTTATCCATACAGGGCCAGCGGTGGCCTGTTCTCTACATTAGGCGACCTCGGTCGGTTTGCCGTTGCGGGTATGGCATTACATGATGCCAATCCTGGTCATTCTGTACTCTCTCCTGAAAGTGTTGCAGGGCTCTATATCCCTCAGATTTCAGTCCCCGGAATGTTTGGAGTGGTTACAGACAGTTATGGTTTTGGCCATTTTATTGAACAGCTTCCTGACAAAGGGATAGCGGTATGGCATGGGGGACAAGGACTGGGCTGGATGACCCATTTTCATTCTGTCCCGGAACGGGGAGCCGGAATTGTTATTCTAACCAACAGTCAACGCAGCTGGCCATTCATGGCCCATGTTCTTAACGACTGGTCACGCTGGAGCGGTTTTGGGCCAGTGAAATTCAGCCGGATTGTGCCAGCCGTATCAGGTTTCCGAATAATAGTCGGTCTCATTTTATTGATCTCTTTGTGGCGTGCAGGACAAATTATTTCCGAAATAAAGGCTGGCAAGCGTAAGTTGACATTTTTAAATAGTAATGCTTCCAATACCCAGATTTTTGAATTATCAGTTTGGGTGATAGTAACAGCTTCACTTTTGTGGGCGACCAAGCAGGATTATTTGTTCATTAGTTCTATATTCCCTGTTGGTGCTGTATGGTTGGGATGGACTCTCCTGTTCCTCTCCCTGGTTCTGTTGGTATCAGTCCTGCTACCGGTAGACCGCACGACTGAAATATTCAACTCCAATCGCTGAACGCGATGAAAATTTTCAAGACGACGTTTCTATCTTTACTTGTGTTACTCTTAGGGCTAATATCTGTCAATGCCCAGGACAGCATCACAGCGATTGACTCCACATACAAAAACAAGATACTTTTTTTACCGGCTCTCGGGTCGAGTCCGGAGACGGGATTTATGTTCGGGGCCGTTGTGGTACCCCAGTTTAAGGTAGGAGAAGCCGGGACCGAAACGCGCTCCTCCAGTGTGTTCATGTCAGCTATCTATACAACAAAAAAACAGATTCTATTGAGTGCGGTTCCAGATATCATTTTACCTGGTGAGGAGTGGACGCTGAACGGCAATTATTTTGCCAACTATTTCCCGGAAAGTTATTGGGGACTGGGTCCCTTCACAAACGATACAGATGAGATTACTACACTTTATACCCAGGTAAATCTGGAACAAAATATCCTACGGCAAATCGAGCCGGGTTTCTTTGTTGGGCCCTACCTGCGCTGGTCAAAGCTTTATAACGTCTCTTTTGAAAATACCGATCAGGAAAAAATTGCAGGTCCCGATGTCGCTGGTGCGGACGGCAGTGTCACTACAGGCATTGGCTGGATAACAAGATGGGATCGCCGGAATCGCAATATGACGCCCACCCGGAATCATTATGTGCAATTCTCCCTGCTGGGCAACCCATCTTGGTTGGGCAGTTCCCATTCCTATACACTTTATGAGCTGGATGCACGTAAGTATTTCGATTTAAAAGGAGATGAAAGCTCGGTGCTGGCATTACAAAGCCTTCTTCAACTCAATTCCGGGAATCCTCCTTTCAATGATTTGGCAATCCTCGGTGGCGACCGCATTAACCGGGGATACTACGCGGGCCGCTATCGCGATCAGAATTCATTCCAGGTTCAGGCAGAATTTCGTCAACATGCAATCGGAAGATTAGGATTTACGTTGTTTGCCGCTACCGGTGAGGTCTGGAATCGGTTCGAAAATTTTACGCTGGAAAATTATAAGTGGACGGCGGGTGCCGGCTTGCGTTTTAATATTAATAAAGACGATCCAGCAAATGTGCGCATCGACTTTGGCGTCAGCAAGGAGTCTACAGGCTTTTACCTGCAATTCGGCGAAGCATTTTAGTTCTGTGACTGATTTACCATTTTACAAGAACCAAAGTAGCAGTCACCCGGCATCTATTGTAGATTTGTTAAATATATTCCTAACGCCTATAGCCCCTTCAGTATAGTCTTATCGATTCTTTCTACTCCATTTCGTATAAATTGAATGCAGAAACAGGTCCTCCTGCTGGATGAAAAATGCAAGCATTTCATCCGGCTCAACTCCTTCGAACCAATTCGATATACCTGACGAGGACAGATCCCCGGCTTCCGGAAACCATTCATACAGATAACCCTCGGCTGCTAATATATACGATGGATTTTGCATTTCCTTTGCAGCTGTTGCATCAAAAGTCAGGTCCATATAATCCGGTGGAAGCGTCATTGCATATAGGGAATCACTGTTACTTAGTGCCCTTTTGAAGCCATCCTGGTTACTGGAGGGATTGGCTGAAATCATTTCTAATGATTGCATTGCATGAGGAGCTTCATTAGAGTAATCAACGGACAAAGCATCAATATGCCAGACGTCGGTCATTGAGGAAAATCGTACGGTAAGCGGACTTTCATAATCATCCAGATTTTCAAGA
>JBEPXS010000115.1:0-9379 GCA_041641755.1 Balneolaceae bacterium | reverse complement strand
TTGGATTTCTACTATATCTTACTAGCAGGGGAAAGCATTGCAAATAGCATATTCATGTTAATACTGAAATCAAAAAATTTAAAAATAGAGAGGAAGGGTAGTAGCAAATAGTGTTCTGTAGATGAATTTTTTTTAAAAGCAAAGTTGAAGCTGTTAGCTATTCCGACTCATCAGTACCCGTATTTTTATCACCTGATTTTCCCGATGAGCCGAAGTCGGTATTAAACATTCCCTGTACAATCGAGAGCATTTTTCTTGGCAGAAACTCAATCGCTTTATCTGTCACGTCAAGCAGGTGTTTAAATGTGTTTAAAAAATCTTTTTCGTTTAACCAGTAATAATCGATTTTCTGTTTGATGAGCGGATCCCTAGTATCCAGGTATTTGTTGAGGGCAAAAACGGTGACAACCAGATCATCGACCCAGCCCAGTATGGGCAGGAAATCAGGCAGCAGGTCGACAGGGGACATCACATACAGAACACCGGCCAGCAGTGCCCCTTTATTTTGAGTGGGCACGTCCCTGTCGAACAGCATCTTCACCATCAGGTAAAAAAGGTCGGGCAGAAACAGGAGCCCGTCTAACACCCTGTCATTGACCTTGTCACTCTTTTTAATCCGTTTTTGATCGATTCGTTTTCGCAGCTTATAGTAGAAATCGGTGAACTCCGACTCTTTCTCTTCTTTTTTCTCTTCCCATGCCCGGAGCACCGTTACCCGGTCTTCATCTTCAGGTACAAATCCGAACAGGTCTTTCAATGGTGTATTATTTATATGCTCGATCGCCTCTTGTGCAAGCATATCCGTTGACTGGGTGGAAGTGCTGTTTTTGTTTTCTTCGTTACTCATAGTTTCTTCCTGTCTATTTTAATGTCACCAACTCGTTCTCTCTTTTAAGTATTTCAATATACTTTGTTTCACTTATTTTGTTGAACTAAATCTTTTTGGATAATTTTTAGCATAACCAAATAAAAACCCCGGTCCCATTCAAGCAACCGGGGTCATATCATCATTTTACTTGAGCTACGGTCGTACTCAATAATGACCAATGGCAATGTCAGTTGTTACATTTTATTTTAAAATTAAAACTCCAATCTCATTCAGGAATTCCGAAAAGTGTTTTAACCTCTTGATAGCTTAAACTTTTCAAGTCTATTCCCTTAACTTTACTCGTTGCTGCTACTCCTCCCGGGATAAGTATATAGCGAAACTGAGTATCAAGATTTAAGGTGAATGCTGTGTTATCTGAATTCTGAGAAAGAATGGTTATAAATTCCGGCTTTAAGGGACCAAAAGTGACTGTATAAGTGCCTCCGCCAGAGCTCAGATCACTGAAAGTCCATGGCAAAGGGGTAATTAAATCGAGAAGCTGGTAATACACCAACATTGTACCCTGGTCGATAATCTCCTGGGTTAGGTCCGGTGCCGGAATGTGATATCTTGCAAAATTTCTTGAAAGAATTGTTGTATCAGCGCCTGTAGATACATCCCCCAATCTCATCCATTCCGAATATATTACATTAGCCGTTCCTTCTTCCCCTTGTGGGCCCTGCTCCCCTTGTAGACCTTGTTCTCCCTGCGGACCCTGTGGTCCTTCTGATCCAGCTGGTCCTTCGCATGCTAACAGGCCGAGTGATAAAACAACGATCCCGAATGTCAATAAGTAATTTATTCTATGCATAGTTTTCTCCTTTATGTTGTTTGTGTATTGATCTGTAGCGTTTGTACTCCCAAAATTTATGTTAAGTACCCCGCGTTATGAACTGTATATGTAAGCTACATTAGCAAACTAGTTACATTTTCACAATTTAAATTGAATAAATACAACGTTGACCGAGGTAGATTTTGATTTCTGGCTGGACCCCGGCAACCAGAATACCAAGGTATATTATGACGCAGGTATCTTTGAGCCTTATCCCGACGATGGTATCCACCGTTTTCCGGTCTCACAGGAAGTAAATTCAACAAGGAACAACGGCCCCGAGCTGATTGAGGAAGTAGATGACTGGGAGTGGTAATCACAACAGTGGCCTTGTTTGCTGTTGAGGAACGGCAAATCAACCGTCGCCTGCAGCCGATTAAGATACTCCGTCACAGCGGCGGGCAGGCCCACCAGGCCCAGAAGATCCGCAAAATCCAAGAGCTCACCGGACACGGCCACAAGCAGATACACATTACCCTGCAACAAAGATGATCGCTACCTGGATATTGTGTTCGACACGCGCAAGGTGGGTTGGTACTTGGTGTATGAGGAGACGGATATGATGCTGGACTGATAGTTTAAATTACCTTGGAAAAAACTTTTATTGAAGTGTTAGCCTCTCTTCAATTATTTGACGGCAATGTAAACATAAATGTTGTCCCTTCACCAGGTTGACTGTCAGCCCAAATTTCCCCGTTATGCTTCTCAACGAAGTCAATGCAGAGATCAAGTCCTAAGCCCGACCCTTTTTCGCCACTCGTCCCTTCAGTAGTATAGGTAGTTTTTTTGTTCAATACCTTTCTTACCGTCTCCTCATCCATTCCTACGCCCTGATCAGTTACGGAGATTTTCACTTCTTCATGGGACTCTGCATTAACAGTAATCTCTCCATCTTGATGGGAAAATTTGATACCGTTAATAATCAAATTCCGCAGGATCGTTTTCAGCATATTGGGATCGGCATATACATGAAGGTCATCCGAAACTCTGTTTTTTAGAGTTATACTTTTTTGATCGGCTCTCGATATGACTCCATTAAATACAGTATCAGCAATCTGAGCTACATTTAAGTTCTCAGGATCAGTGGTTACCTCCTTAAACTGATTTCTGGACCATTGTAGCAGGTCCTCTAACAATTCAGCCGTGTTTCGGCTTCGTTGGTCTAACAACGTAAGGTATTCGAAGAGCTCTTCTTTAGAAAATTCCTCATAATCTTCTAAGATCATATCATAGGTGCCGACCATACCTGCTACCGCATTTTTCAGGTCATGAGAAATGACCGAAAACAGTTTGTCTTTTTGCCGGTTTAACTCTTTGAGCTCTTCATTTTTCTTGGCCAGTTCGATTTCGGCACTTTTCCGAGCAGTTATATTGCGCACTGCGCCTAAATATTTTATTTCATCACCATATGTTATTTTTGATAGTATCGCTACATACCACTGCCTCTGGCCATTCTGAATGAGGCTGTAGTCAAATTTATATTGCTCTTTTCCTTGATCAAGCGTGTTAAATGCCTGTTCAATTTGACTGTTGACATACTCAGGTAAGACTTCACGGTGATGCTTATGTAAAAAAGCTTCCTTTGGTTCTATTAATTCATCCTTATGATTGGTAGTAAGGTAATCGTCAATTATCCCTTCCTTCGTAAACACGAAGAGCATATCATGAAATGCATTTAATATCGATTTCATGTAGTCACTCATAACGTAAGTACCTTTAATCACTTTGAATTAGAGTGGCATATCTTAATAAATAATATTTTTTCGTAGATTTTACTAAATATATAAGTCAAACAAAATAGTTGCTACTACGTCCTATCCGGCAAAGTAGTACACCTACAGAATCTAATTGTACAAAATTAGGCCCTAAGAGGGCATATTTCAACCAATAGCAGAAAAAAGGAGAGCTATGAGCCCGAGAAGCGTTTCACAAGTTGCCGAGACCAAAATTTAAACAGGGCCAGTATATAACCGATGGGAAAACCAGGAATTTACCATTGACTTTATAGAGTGGGATTTTGACAAAAAAAGAAGAGTATTACTACATCCCTCGCCCTGATATCTATGCGGGTAAGATTTATGAGAGTGATGCGAAGCTGACGGATCCACCATCCCATCCTTCGCTGTTGACATATGAGTTGTTGTTTGGAAAGAAGAATAAGTAGTCAATACAACTACTCCGGATTAAGGTGGGAGGTACTTTATACACTAAAATTAAATTTTGTCAATTTCATAGTTTAGGTTGTTCGACGTGTTTCTTCCAGAATTCCATTGCTTCGTACTCTGAATACGTTGATTGATAGCCAAGTAGTCGGCTTAACGGGGAGATGACAATAGAAAGAGCTTTGGTAATAGTTGGTGGCGGTGAAACGAACACTGTATCATTAGCAAATCCATCTGCCATCACCATACCTTGCAGGAAATCGGGCTGACCGCTTTCATCGACTTTGCCTTCGTGCGTAAGGCCAAACATTGTCATTAATAGCTCAAGCGTTTTGGCAGCAGGACGAACAGAACCTATAGCTGCGGCAAACTCATTACCGTCATATCGAGGTTTATGGACAGTCCCTGAAGCAATTGTATGGGTCTCACCGGGTGTAACACTATGAGATGTGTTTTCATAGTCGATCGTTAATTCTCCTTTTAATACCTCGAAAGTTTCCTCATAACCGACGTGATAGTGTAGTGGTGGCCCTTCACCTGCAATGATATAGAGTGCACTGAGATATTCGCCTCCGGTTTCTTCAGCTGGAACCAGTTCGGAAACCCATTCTTGTGAAACAGGATTTGATACCAGTGGTCCAACTGTGTCCTGAAGAACTTCGGCGACTTTGCCTTCCTGATCAATTTTCAATCCAGTTCCCGAAACGGGATTGCCGTTATCATCAAGTGTTCTACCGATTATAAGGTTGTCCATGTCATTCCCAATTTTTATGGTTTATTTCTGATTCTCTGTGAAAACGACTTGTTTTGGACCGTGGGAAAAAATCTACAAGACGTATCAGTTTTAATACCACACAAAGCCACTTTATAATTGATTTACCAAAAAATGGTCTGTTTCCAAAATGCTGCAATAGTGCAACTATGAGGAGAGGTCATATCCCAACAAACGACCCAGGCCAGACATGAGTTTATAGAACCACTGCGGAGGATTAACCCCGATAAACTCCCGCTCATAATCATTCTGTAGCATTCCCAGCCGAATAATTCCCCCAAAGCTTTTTGGTGGCATCCGTACTCCCGCTTCCTTCTTGAGTTTATGAAATCTCCGGAAATACTCTTCATACCTGAGTGCAGGTTTATGGACGTTGATCATCTCTACGGGACCATTCGTTCTGAAAGCGTGGGGCTTCCCGGTCGGTACGGTGTGTTGCTCTCCTGCATTCAACTGTTCCCATTTGCCGTTCTGATAAACTTCTATCTTCCCTGAAAGCACCTCATAGCTTTCTTCGGCATTAGGGTGCTTGTGAATCGGAAGCTCACCGGGTTCCTTTATCCTTATATAGGTTTCAAAACGTGCGCCATTGGTCTCCTCCGTTGTTTTGCGAATTTCCCAATTCCCTGGGAATCCCTCGAAGTCCAGAGTACGACTTACCTGCTGCTGAGCTCCCATATCTACCTCCCTTCTTTTTTTTGAACTACCAGTTTTCAACTTTATGAAAAAATCGGAAAAAGGAAAGATTAGCCTGAAGCTACCACTGTTTACCCACAAAGAAAGGAGAATATTGAATAACAATTATATCCTTTGAGCTGGAGTACCAAGGTTTTATCCCTTAGTAATACGAGAGTATGTCATTTTATCTATGACCAAAACTAACAGCGATAATAAAACTTCGAAAAGGTTATCGCTAAAATACAGTAAAATTATAATGTTTGAGTGCTCGGATTAGCGTTTATGTTTGTACCAATATTGGTACAATAAATAGTTAATCCCTGCAAGCCAGTAACTTACAGGGATTAAAGTGGGTGCTACTGGATTCGAACCAGTGACCTCTACCGTGTCGGGGTAGCGCTCTAAACCAGCTGAGCTAAGCACCCAAAGCGATCTGAATATAGGGAATAAGTGGCATCCTTATCAAAGATAATTTAGGGAAAGTTAATCCGTGATGCGTGACGAGTAACGCGTAAGTGTGCCCACAAATAGGTTCACTCAGGTATTACAAAATAGGTAGGTATTTCTTCAACTCACTCATTGGCTTGTTACTCGTCACGCATCACGAATCATGAATTATGCATGGATCAAGAATTACGTCACATCTTTCGCTTTCGGCTGATGAGGAGGTTTTGTATCTTTCTGCGCTCGTTTGCAATCATCATAAAATGAATATATGGTACAGCGCAGAGAAGTCAGAGAAGTGGTACTACAGGCCCTGTTTGCCGAGGAGGTAAGCGGCAATAAATGGGAACAGATCCTGTCTGCCGTCATAAAACCCAAGCTTAGCCAAGACAAGTCCAGTCTGAAGTTTGCTGAGCGGTTATTCCTGAAGACGGTCAAAAACAAGGAAGAGATTGATAATATAATCTCCGACCATATCAAGAACTGGAATATCCAGCGCCTGGCTACGGTAGATAAGCTGGTGCTGCGCATGGCGTTATGCGAGTTTCTGAATTTTGAGGAGATCCCCACCAAGGTTACCATCAACGAGGCTATTGAGATAGCCAAACGCTTTTCCACCAACAAATCCGGCAACTTTGTAAACGGCATCCTGGACGCTGCCCTGCAACGCCTGCAGGAGGAAGATCGTATCGAGAAAAAGGGTCGTGGACTGATAGAATCATCATTAAACTAGAGCTATAACAGTGGCCGATTCAAAGTTTATTGCTATAGGAGACATCCACGGATGCCTGCATTCCCTTAAAAGCCTGCTGGGAAAACTGGAGAAGTACAATGATCGCCGGTTCATTTTTATCGGCGATTATATAGATCGTGGACCTGAATCCAAAGGGGTGGTGGATCTGCTGCTGGAATTCCGCAAACAGCACGATTGTATATTCCTTCGGGGAAACCATGAACAGATGCTGCTGGATGCTCTCCAAAAAAGCGAGTTTAACCTGTGGTTGACCAACGGGGGGAGAATAACCCTCCACTCTTACGATACCAATGAACGCAAAATGGATATACCGGAAGATCACCTGGATTTTTACCGGGATACTAAAATTTTTTATGATACTCCTGAATACTTTTTTGTCCATGCCGGACTTGCCCCTCACAAAACAGTAGCTGAGTCGATTGAAGATGAGGATGAGCATGCTGAGTTCCTCTGGGAGCGGTCTCACCTGAATGCCCCGGAAACGGCGTGGGAGAAGAAAGTAATTTTTGGCCACACTCCGCGCCTCACTCCGCTGAAACGAGAGAAGATGCTAGGCATTGATACCGGTTGCGTCTATAACTCTATGGGCTACGGGGTGCTCACCGCCGTGCTGCTGCCCGAAGAGATGTTCATTCAACAGGATTGTTTGGACTAATATTTTGATCACAGAAATTTTCACCGCCTACGTTTTTATTTAAGCGGAAAGCATAACAATAGTTTTAGTAGATGAGTCTTAGATGTGGAATTGTGGGACTTCCCAATGTCGGGAAGTCCAGTTTGTTTAATGCCCTCAGCGATGCCGGGGCCGAATCTGAAAACTTTCCTTTTTGTACGATTGATCCCAATATAGGTGTTGTTCCTGTGCCCGATGAGCGGCTCGACAACTTGGCAGAGATCGTGCAGCCCGAGTCCAAAATCCCGACCAGCGTGGAGTTTGTGGATATCGCCGGCCTGGTTAAAGGGGCTTCCGAGGGCAAGGGAAAAGGGAACGCCTTCCTTTCGCATATTCGGGAGGTGGACCTGATCGTGCACGTGGTGCGCTGTTTTGACGATCCCAATGTGGTCCACGTAGAGGGTAGTATCGATCCCGCCCGCGATATCCGAATCATTGAGGATGAACTTATATTCAAGGACTTGGTTTCGGTCGATAAACGGGAAGAAAACCTGAAAAAGGAATCCAAAAGCGGCGACAAGAAGGTGATCGCCCGGTATGAGACCGTCAAGCGGCTGCGGGAACACCTGGAACAGGGCAACTCAGCCCGTACGTTCACGGACGATCCCAATGAAAAAGCGGCGTACCGGGAGCTGTTTCTGCTCTCCGACAAGCCCGTCCTTTACGCCTGTAACGTGGGCGAAGACGACCTGGATGATGGTAACGAGCATGTGGAGCAGGTCAGGAAAATAGCTGCCGAGCACGATGATGAGGTGGTTACGTTCTGTGCCAAAATAGAAGAGGAGATCGCCGAACTGGATGAAGATGAACGACAGGCTTTTCTGGAGGAGCTGGGGGTTGAAAGTGCCGGGCTCGACCGCCTGATTCAGGCCGCCTACAAGGAACTCGGCCTTATCACCTTCTTTACGGCTGGTCCCAAAGAGGTACGGGCATGGACCGTGCGAAAAGGGGCCAAAGCACCGGAAGCGGCTGGCGTAATCCATACCGATTTCCAGCGTGGGTTTATCCGGGCGGAAACCGTCAGTTATGAGACCTATGCTGAACTGGGTTCGGAGAAGGCGATCAAAGAAGCCGGGGAGATGCGACAAGAGGGCAAGGATTACGTGGTGCGGGATGGAGACGTAATGTTGTTCCGTTTTAATGTTTAGCTTTAAACAGGTTAAAATAGCTGTATATGTAACGCTCAAAGTTACCTATACTTAAATCCTAATTCCTTAAGCTGTTGTGCTGTTTTTACGTAGCCAAGGGCCACACTCCCATGCTCCTGGCGCGAGCGTCCGCTCGTGTCTTGTTTCGGGACACAGTTCAGAGTGATCGCACGAGCGAGACGCTCGCGCTAGTTCGGTAATCCCTTCCAAAACAACTGCTTTTTCACATCTTTTTTTGCATGGTCAAAGGTAGTTGGGGGGGGCTGGACTTGGGATTATCAGAGGTATCTGAATTTTTCTCCCGGCCTGTGATTTATGAGCCGTCCCGGACCAATATAGCGGAGGTGTGAATCTATTTTTTGCTATAAAATTGGTTGTATGGAACCACTTCTGGATGAAAATGTTGAGATTCAACATAATGGCACCAACGTGGGGTCCGGGGAATCGTGGGAAAGAAGAGGTTGAGGACTGCTGGTGCTCCAAAGCATGAAATAATGTCAACGGTGTAGTCAGTACAATATCTACGATACCCCGGTGAGTTTTTTGGTGACTGTTCTTTAGTTCCGACCATATGTCGGAATTTTCCTCATTGAAAAAAAGAACACCAACAGAATGGCTTCTAGTGAGGAGTGAACGTAGATTCCATTGAATTCTTAAAACGAATGCGCACGTTATTTCCTATTTTAAAGGCAGCGAAATCTGAATCAAATTTACATTTTCCATGCAGATTCGGATTCCGTTCATTCCACAACGTAGCTGTTTGAACCAGCAGCTTATTGGTTTGGGTCAGTACTGGAATTGATATTGATACTGTCTGCTTTTTCAGCTTGAGTTTTAAGACGAATATCGACAGTGTCGGCTGGCACATGGTAGGGATTGATACGATCGTGGACCACCCAGGCATCAGGATACTGTCGTTTTACAAACTGTGAAAACTCGATGGCGCGATCGTGGCTGCTGAAGTCTCCGATATGTACTTTGAAGTACGGTTGTTTGAAAAAGACGTAGGTTTCGGGACTAAATCCGGCAATGGTGGTGTCTGCCCAAA
>JBEPXS010000114.1:0-9399 GCA_041641755.1 Balneolaceae bacterium | reverse complement strand
ACCCCGATTTTCGAAGACCCTGCTCCATACCGAGTTAAACAGATCCTTATACCCATACTCAGTGCGAACTCCTGCACGCGCCTTGCTTCCCGAAGACCGCATGAAAATTCAGTTAGTGTTAAATGGGACCGTCATACGTACACTGTCCCTGCAAACTGACAAAGAACTTATCTTAGAACGAAATTTTGCCAGCCTTTTGATAGCTTTTAAAGATTATCCCTCATCTCGATTAATTGATGAGGTAAAACGTTTTGGTGAACCGATTCCCATTGCCTTGCGGGTGTCAACTGCCGAACAGCTGCGGGAAGGGATCCCGAATCTGAATCAACGATATTCTCATTTCTGTTATTGGATTGAGGCCGACCCCGAAACAGACGATTCCCGATCTTCATTACCCCCGGTATCGCTGCTGGAACATGTTCCAAATAATACTCCGATCCTCAGTTTTCGCGAACCCTCATTCTTCTCTTCAGAAAAAGGCAAACCCGTTGCGGAGGCTGCCTCAGAAAAAAATATCCCATTTATTGATGTCAATGAGGCCTTAATTCTGGATTCCAATTTGGGCGAAACGCTTTTCAAGCAGGAACTGGAAAAATTTGCGATCAGAGCCCAACAACAGAAACATCCTGTTGCCATTGTTATTGCCGATGAACAGTCTTTGCAATGGTTAAGGGAGAAACTTGCAACATTTAAAAAGGGGGGACTTTATCTGATTCATCCTCCCAACATTAATCTCTGATATGCTAGATAAATTCAATAGTGACAAATGGTTCAAAAAATTTAAACTCGAGGCCTTTCCTGAGCCCGAGTATATCCGGCTTAAACATCCGGTGCTGTTGTGTCATGGTTATGGTGCTTTTGCTTCGCTCGTCAAACCCTCTCCGCTCAACGATATAGCACTGTTTATGCGTTCCCACGGCGTGCTGGCTTTTGCACCGAATATTGTACCATACGCCACAATTGAAATACGTTCGGAGGAGTGGCAAACATTAATCCAACAGCTCTCCGAGCGGTATGATATTCCCAAGTTTAACGTCATTGCTCACAGCATGGGGGGACTTGATATACGATACGCCTTATCCAAGCTCGACCTCGAACCTTATGTTGCCTCTTTTACCACTATTGCTACTCCTCATCACGGAACCAGCCTGGCAGAACTTGTGCTAAGGGCACCAGACTCCATTCAGGGCAAACTAGGTGATTTCTTCGACTGGATGGGAGACCGGGTATATCCCAAAACAAAAAGTGATGCCATTGGTTCGGTGAAGCAGTTGACCCGCTCTTATGTACAAGAACGCTTCAACAATGAGGTGCAAGATTTAAACACCATCCCCTATTACTCTTTTAGTGCCGCGGTGGGTAAAGGAACCAGTTTCCCGGTGGAGACGGTTATCCGATTCCAGAATAATCACATTTTCGAACAGGAAGGTATAAATGATGGTCTTGTTTCGGCTAAAAGTGCACAATGGGGAGAACATATTGAAACGACCCATCTCTCACATCTGGAGCAGATGAGCCTGAGAACGGATAAAGATCGGGTCCCCGCCGTAAAATCTTTCTGGCTGGAAGTATTAAAAACGTTAAAAAAGCGTGGATTCTAAGAAAGCTACAGTTCCAATTCTTCTTTATTTTTAAGCAGAGTGTAGGCTGTCATATCATATTGAATGGGTGTAAGGGAAGCATATCCTTTTTCGAGAACACTCAGATCCATATCATCCCCCTCATCAAGTAGCTGCATGCGTCCCGTCATCCAATAGTAGTCACGATTGTTGGGATCCACGCGTCCTTCAAATTCTTCAACATAACGGCTGTTGGCCATGCGGGCCCATTTAATTCCTTTTAGGGATCCAGAGGGGACATTCAGGTTAAGTGTAACACCTTTGGGCAATCCCTCGCTCAGTATCCATCCAATTACGCGGCGAGCGGCCTCTTTAGCTCCACTCAGATCGGCCTCTTCATCATAATCGGTACAACTGATAGCCAGAGAGGGATATCCCAATATTGTTCCTTCAGTTGCCGCACTTACAGTACCGGAATAAAGTATATTGATTCCGGCATTGCTCCCGTGGTTAATGCCGCTTACCACCAAGTCCGGCTTACGCTCCAACAGCTGATCATGCGCCAGCTTTACTGAATCAGCCGGAGTGCCGGAGACGGCTTGTCCGTTGAAGCGATGATCGATCTGGAAGGCACGGCTCCGCAGCGGGGTACTCACAGTAACGGCGTGTCCCACTGCACTTTGCTGCCGGTCGGGAGCGATGATCTCCACATCCCCGAATTCATCGGCCACCTCTGCCAGAGCACGGATCCCAGGGGCAAAAATGCCGTCATCGTTACAAACCAGAATAAGAGGTTTACTACTGCTCATAAATTATGATATCTGATATAGAAATTTTATCACTTGAAATTTAATCCTACTCATACTGTTCATCTTCATTCGGGAAGTCACCCTTTTTGATATCGGTAATAAACTGGCTTACCGAATCAGTTATTGAAGTGTGCAGATCAGCATAGCGACGCAAGAACCGGGGCTTAAATTCCTTATTAAGACCCAGCATATCGTGCAGTACCAATACCTGTCCATCACAGGCTGCCCCCGCCCCAATTCCAATGGTAGGAATTGAGAGCTGCGAAGTTACTTTTTGGGCAAGAGTTGCAGGAATTTTTTCGAGCACAATTGAAAAACAGCCCGCCTCTTCCAAACGTTTGGCATCCTCCAGCAAGTCTTCAGCTTCCCGTTCTTCCTTGGCACGCACCTTATAGGTACCGAATTTATAGATACTCTGTGGCGTGAGTCCCAAGTGGCCCATTACCGGTATACCGGCATCCACAATTTTTTTAACAGTTTCGATAATCGGTCTGCCTCCCTCCAGCTTAACACCATGCACGCCTGCTTCCTTCATCATACGTCCCGCACTAATCAGGGCTTCTTTTGGGGTCACCTGATAGCTCATAAACGGAAGGTCAGCAATAATTAACGATCGCTCCACACCGCGGACCACACAGGTGGCATGATATATCATATGGTCGAGTGTCATCGGGACGGTGGTTTCGTGGCCGGCCATCACGTTGCTGGCCGAGTCGCCTACCAATATTACATCGATCCCTGCCTGATCCACAATACGTGCCATAGTGTAATCGTAGGCGGTGAGCATACTAATTTTTTCGTCCTCCTTTTTCATGTTTACTACCGTCTGGGTAGTAACTTTGGGTGGACGCGTATCTTTTTGTTGAGTACTCATGCTTCCTCTCTGGGTACAATTGCTGCTGAAGCTTCCAATTCGCAAACTACGTTTCCGTCAACCGTGGAAAGCCCATCCATCGTCACAAAGTTACGGCGTTGATTCTTAAGCGTTACCTCCATTCTGATCTGGTCACCCGGCTCCACCGACTTACGAAACTTTGCTTTATTGATACCGGTAAACACCACAAGGTTTTTTTCGGGATCGTCCACCTGGTTCTTCATCAACATAATGCCTCCGCTTTGTGCCAGGGCTTCTACCTGCAGTACGCCGGGCATAATGGGTGCTCCCGGAAAATGCCCGTTAAAGAACTCCTCGTTTACAGTCACATTCTTAAGAGTAAGAATCCTTTTTTCTTCCAGTTCAAGTACCCGATCTACCAACAAAAACGGGAACCGATGGGGAATATACTTTTTTATCTCTTCAACTTTCATTTCAGCCATAAACAATATTCATTTCTTTCAATTCCTACTTATCTGCTTAATATAGTAGATTTATTGCACCGTGCCCACATAGATATAAGCGATACCACCGGTTAATTTCTTGTAATTCCTTTCAGAAAAAACATCTGCTTCAGTCATAAGATCTATGAAATCATCACCTGCAGGGAAACGGGCGCTGGTTTTGGGCAGGTAGGTATAAGCTTCCCTATTCCCACTTATCCAACCGCCTACCGTCGGCATTATGTATTGACTGTACAGTTCATAGGGTAGCTTCATTAGTCCTTTAGGCTGACCAAATTCAAGCACAACCACTTTTCCACCGGAATGTACTACCCGTGCCATTTCTTTAAGTGCGGTCACCGGTTCATCCACATTCCGAATACCGAAGGCGATGCTGGAGATATCAAATTTATTATCTTCGTATGGCAGATTCATAGCATCAGCCACCTCAAAGTCAACCTCCAGATTTTCGGCTTCAGCTTTTTCGGGAGCGTATTCGATCATCTCCTTACAAAAATCGGTCCCGAGCACATATCCGTTTTTACCCACTTTACCTTTGAATTCGATAGCCAGATCACCGGTTCCGGTGGCACAGTCGAGTACCTTGTCTCCCTCTTTGGCTTCACTTAAACGAACCGTTTCACTCCGCCAAGCGTGATGTACACCAAAGGAGAGAATAGAATTAATACGATCGTAATCGTCAGCTATGTCAGCGAACATGCGCCGAACTTTTTCACTCATGTTACTCTTATCTGTTTTGATTTACTTGCTGAGTATCAGGCCCAAATTCCTGGATCTTATCTATGAATCTACTTCTTTCGGAATACGACGTTCATGCAGGTGGTCCGTTTTGTTGAGGCAGACAATTTCAAAGGCTTTGCCGTTCCACCGAAGATGATTCAATGATCCATTTCTGTGCTTAATTTCCTGCATCCGGGGTAATCCATATCCAAGCCAGTAAGACAACAGTATTCGGATTAACCGACCATGTAACACCACCAGAATATTTTTTCCCGTATGGTCTTCAATAATTGATTGCATACGTTTTTTAACCCTTTTAAGTGCCTGGCTGGGGCTTTCACCTCCATCAAGATTGAGATGAACCTCCCCTTTCTGCCACCGCTCTTTGATAGCTGTAAGCTCTTCATCAACGTCTGCTGAATATTTACCTTCATAAATGCCAAAGTCCAGCTCATCCAGCTCTTTGTAAGAAAGTAGATTCACCCGATGATTTTTTGCCACAATTTCGGCCGTCTGAATAGAACGTTTCAGGCTACTGCTTACAGCAAGGTCAATTCCGTAATCTTTAAGATATACGGCCGTGGCTTTGGCCTGCCGACGCCCGGTTTCATTCAGGGGCTGGTCGACACCCCGGCCCTGCATGCGGCCAATCCTGTTATACTCGGTTTCACCATGCCGGATGATAAACAAATTGGTAATAGACACGTTTGGAATGTTTAGTTGTCTTTTTTTCTACTTGTCGCCAGACCCACGATCTGTTCTTCCATCTGCCGAATATTATCAGGTTCTACGTCCTCGCGTATTGAGAATCTAAGAATAACCATCTTCATAACACGATCATTCAGGGTTAGTGAGACCTCCCCTTTAGCCTGATATATTTTATCCCAAATCTTTCGCAAAAGCCCCAGTTTGAAGACGAAAAAAAACAATAAGGCGATTCCCGCTGCCAGGTATTGACCCATAATGCCCAGATAGCTAATAATTACCAAGCCGGTCACCAGCTGGGTACCATCTTTATATAAAAACTCCATTACCTTATTTAAATAAATAATCACAAAAGAGCTTTTGTTGTAGTACCAGAAACCGTGAAAAGCCAGCGTAAGTACCGCTGCAATAATTGGATTGAGGATCAGTAACAGCGATAATAAAAAGATCATAGAAAGGCTGTCTGCACTTTTAACCCACGCCTGGGCAGCTCTGACCAGCTCTTCCAGGTCCACTTTTTCAAGCAAGCCCGGAACAAAGTCCTCGATATGTTCTGTAGTCGTATGAAACCAGTCACCATACCGGGTTACGATACCCATCTGCGTTTCGGCAAAAAGTTGATGCGGGACTTTGGGTTGATGTTTCATAAGGCCCAAAGATACCTTTAAAAAAAATAAAAGTGAAAGGGATGAAATTTCGCACAAAATTGAGGGAAATGATCGGGATAAAAAGAAATTTTCTTGGAGAATTATCAGGCTTGGGCCACTGTCAGAATAATTGCTGCTGTTGCCCCGGCATTCAGGAGTTCTCCAGAAAGTTCGAAGGAAGTAGAACCTGTTGTAAATACGTCATCAACAACTATTACCAGTTTATTCTCTATCCTTTCGTGATTTTTCACCTTGAAAGCATTTTTCATATTGGCATTTCGCCGGGCAAGATCGAAACCAGTCTGGCTTTTGGTATTTTTCTGCCGAACTACATCCTTAATCCCACATATCGGTAAATCCAGCTTCTGTTGAATGCCTTTAGCAATTTTAAAGGCCTGATTAAATCCCCGACGCATGAATTTTAAATAGTGAAGTGGTACCGGTACCAACTCAAGTCTCCCTTCATACTCGTTTAATAGTCCTGCCAATTTGGGATTTTCAAGAACGCTTCTACCGAGTTGCTCTCCCAGTTGTACACCGATTTGGGTTAGTTGCTCATATTTCAGTTGATGCATCAAATCCTGTAGAACCCCTCCCTTATCGAAACGCCAAAGGGCATGCTGTGCCAGCACCCCTTCTGGCAATAGATATGTAGCCGAGCAGAGAGCGTTCTCGGGATTGGCGTCCTCAAATCGTTCCAACAAACAAAATGTGCATATCTGCTTTTCTCGTTCGGTCACCTCCATCCCACAACAAACACAAACGTTGGGGAACACAAGGCCCAAAAGTCCTCTTTTAACAAATACTGATATTTTATTTATCGGGATGTTCATAGAAAAACGGGTGCAGTTCGTATCTACTAGATCGGTTACCCAACAGATCCTTACAGCTATTTTCGAAAATCCGGTAAAAAATTTTTTGCATCAGCCATATTTGATTAGATTTATTGGATGATATGGGTCTTATCAGGCTTGACTGTAGGCGTTGTTCTATTATATTCTAAATCTGTTTTACCTATTTAATCTCATTTAAATACTCATGGCTTCACTTGGTAAAGACTTGGCTACCATTCGTGAACATCAGCAAAAAACGCTGCAAGATGTTCACGATTCCACTAAGATACCCCTGCATATTTTACAAGGCATTGAAGATGGATCTATCTTTACAGATTTTGATGAAAACAAAACCTATGTCCGCAGCTATGTTCGTAGTTATGGAAAAGCACTGGATATCAGTGAAAGTAACATGATAGAAGCGTTAGACCATTATGAGCTAGGGGCCTACGACGGTCAACTGCTGGATTTGCTTAGTGATGATCCCAAAAGTCCAACTTTTACCTATGATGATAGCGATACTGACTCAGATAGCATAGCCAAGGAATATACAGAGGAGGAAGAACCTGAGCAGAAAAGCCCTCCCAAGCCTACTGAAACACCCTCCCCTAAAACACCTCCACGCAGTTCTGAACCAACTTCCACCTCCCCTTCAGTCAACTCAGTAGATTGGGCTGATATGGGTCATAAGTTCACTCCGTTGGAAAACAGGTCACGGATCTGGATAGGTATTGCCGTTGTCTTTGTGGTGATTGCAAGTGTTTTGGGATACTGGTTTTACCAAAATAGTACACTTGGTGGAATAACGGATGGAGAACAACCCCGCAATACTACTCAAAATGTAACCCAACCAGGTATTGTGCCGGATTCGCTCCAACTGGAACTCTCAACGGAAGATACCTCGGCTGGTATTGGTAATGAACAACAGGCTCAGGCACGCGAATCCCTATCCGATACTCTAAACCTGTTAGTGTATGCCGCCCACGACAGGTTGGACCCTGTTCGCGTATATACTGACCTTATGAGAGAATTTAATCCATACTGGATTGAGCGGGGCGTAGCCTACCGATTTGAATTTACGGACTTTATCCGCATTCGCGGACAGTACAGCCGTATGGAACTGTTAATGAACGGACATCCGGTAGAAAATTTCCGAGATCGTTTTTTAACCGTCATTAATCCGGATTCCCAATATGTAGAACTTCAACGCTCGCTGTTTGAGGAGAACGACAAATGGCTTCAGCCCCCACCCGACTCTACTGAATTAGGTTTTTCTCCACCCTCCGACGTCTTGGATCGACCACGATTTCCAATAGTTAATTGATCTAAAACTGTTTTATGAATCGAGAACAAGCTGTAGAACGTGTTCAGGAGTTGCGTGACCTCCTGAAACGTGCCAATGAAGCGTATTACCAGGAAGCACAACCTTTTATTTCCGATCGAGAATTTGATGAATACCTCAGGGAACTGGAAGAACTCGAAAAGGAATACGGCCTCGAGTCACCTGAATCTCCCACTCAACGGGTCGGAGGTGAACCCTCCAGTGACTTCCCAACTGTTGAACATCCCGTTCCACTGTTGAGCCTGGATAACACCTACAACGAAGAGGAACTTAACGACTTTGACCGCCGGGTAAGAGAAATCCTCGGTCATACTGACTTTACCTATATGGTAGAGCTTAAATTCGATGGTGCTGCCATCCGTCTCCGTTACGAAAACGGAGAACTGGTACTTGGAGCCACCCGGGGCGATGGGGAACGCGGTGATGACATCACACAGAATATTAAAACCATCCGTGATCTGCCGCTGACCCTTGAAGATGATTATCCCGAAGTAGTTGAAGTACGTGGAGAAGCCTATATGGAAAGGGAAGCATTTGTCCGGTTGAATGAGCATCGTGAAGAGCAGGGACTGAATACATTTGCCAACCCGAGAAATTCCACTGCCGGATCACTAAAAATGCAGGATCCGCGAGAGGTTTCACGTCGGCCGATACGATTGTTCTGTTTCGACCTGTTATTAGAGGATACTAGTCCTTCAATAACGCAGCAAGAAAAGATGGAACTGCTTAAGCAATTTGGTCTCAGGGTGTGCAACCATTACACTGTTTGCAAAGATATTGAAAAGGTTCACCAGCAAATAGATGAATGGGAAAAACTACGGCATGATCTTCCTTTCGAGATGGATGGTGTGGTGATTAAAGTTAATGAAGATCGCTATCGCGATGAATTAGGCTCTACTTCAAAAGCTCCCCGGTGGGCCATTGCCTATAAATTTGAGGCGGAACAGGCCACCACTGTGATCAAAGATATAACATTACAAGTGGGCCGGCTGGGTAAAATCACCCCGGTTGCTGAACTAAAAGCGGTACAGCTTGCCGGCACAACCGTAAAACGTGCCTCGTTACACAATGAGGATGAAATCCAACGAAAAGATATACGCATAGGTGACCGGGTCGTTGTAGAAAAGGCCGGTGAAATTATTCCACAGGTCGTAAGCGTGGTTAACCCCGAACGGGAGGGCCGGGGTAACAAATTTGTAATGCCGGACTCCTGTCCCGCCTGTGGTGAAACACTCGAAAAACTCGGAGATGAAGTGGCCTGGCGATGCATCAATCCACAGTGTCCACCGCAAGTGCGAAGCCGAATTGAACATTTTGCCTCCCGTGACGCGATGGATATTGAAGGACTGGGAGAAGCAGTAGTAGACCAGTTAGTATCTAGCAACCTTATTCAAAACTATGCCGACCTTTATGACCTGACAATGGAGCAGTTGTTACCATTGGAAC
>JBEPXS010000113.1:0-9428 GCA_041641755.1 Balneolaceae bacterium | reverse complement strand
AATGTTGGGATGATCCTTCTCTTTCAACGCGCCGTATATCTTTCTATTCATTCCACCTTTCCCACTTTCAATACTTTCTACCGGTACGGTAACTGAAAGAGATTGAATAAAACCGGCAGAGGAAAGGGCTTCTGCCTGTAATAGAGAATCGTTAATTTCTGCTTTAAGATTAATTTTTTCCACATCGGCTTCCCAGTCGTGTATCGTCGAGGTACCGTTAATGGTCATGCTGCTTTCTGACAGCAGTTTGTAGGAGTTAGTCTGTGCGATCGCACTATTCAGTGCAAACGCGAGGATAACAACAAGGCTAAGGATGTATTTGTTCAGTGTTTTCATGTTTTTTGATTTTTGATCAATGGTATGTTGTGTAGTTCTACTTATAGTACATGCAACCATCGTTCCAAAAATTCACTTTTCTTTATCTTTTTTTATTGTAGTTAAACCACAGCAAACTATATAACCCTAGTTTTATTCTCACCTATTCCACTCGAATATATTGCTGCAGTTTTGAATGAGAGTTGAGTTTGCAGTTGTGCAAATTTGCTCTTTCCGGCCTTTGCAGGTTTGCAACAGTTGAAGATGCCGACCTATAAACTCACTTTACAAATCAACGTCAGACCTGCCTCTTTCGTGCCATAAAACTGCAATCAAAAGAAAAACAGAAAAAAAAGAAGCTATCAGGCTTTTTGGTACCAGTATTGCATAGATAAGAGTAGACAGAGTGAGATACTTATACCCGACTAACAGAATGAATAAATCCATTTTAATCGTAAATAACGATCAGACCATCCGGGAATCGCTCTCCCTGTTTCTGACAGGTGAGGGCTTCAACTGCCAGACAGCAGAAGATGGCCTGGCAGCGGAAGAGCTGGTGCAAAAAAAAGCATTCGATATTGTTCTGCTGGACCTGAACGTTCCCCGGCAACATGGATTATTCATACTAGACTTAATCAAGGAGAAGCATCCCAAAAGTACCGTCATTATACTTACCCCGTACTACCATATTGACGATGGAATTATGGCGCTGAGGCGGGGCGCCACTAAATTGCTGATCGAACCCATCGATTTTCAAGAGCTGTTGGATGTAATCAACCAGCAGTTAGATTTGGCCAATTCTTAATAACCTGTTATTACCTCCCTTTTTTATCCAATTCCCAGCCTGTAATTTTCAGTTCTTGAAACCCATACTATACAGATCTCCTTATCCCCGCCTATAATCATCCTATAAGTTATTGTATTTACTAGGTATAGTACTATTGGTTTAATGTTTAAATAATTTATATTAAACTATTTTCTGGATATATTGTTCTCCTCAACTGTAATCAAATACAGGATACAGCTATGAACATATTAACCAATCACGTATCTCGCTATCTATATGCACTACCTTTCGCAGTTTTTGGGCTCTTTCATTTTATGAATGCCAGTGGAATGGCGGGTATGGTACCTATACCCGGTGGCATGTTTTGGGTCTACCTGACTGGTGCAGCGCACCTGGCAGCGGCTGTTAGTATTATTATCGAAACCAAAACTCGACTTGCCGGCTTACTGCTTGGCGTTATGCTGCTTATATTTGCACTCTCCATACACCTGCCGGGCGCTATCGGCGGGAGCCAAGCCTCAACTACCAACTTCCTTAAAGATATTGCCCTGGCTGGAGCAGCATGGTTCATTGCTGGTAACTACGGCGATGAAGAGGCAGGAGCAAGTATAGAATGAAGGCTTCCTGCACTGGAAGTGCTGGGGTTCGGGTTAGGACTGGAAGTCCTTCTCCTTTAAAGGATTGGTCCTTATTCTACCAGCGAGCTGATTACATATTTCCCATTGAAAGTATCTTTTTCAAGGTTTTGTTAACTCTCTGAGTGGAGTAAGTCATCCCCCTGCGCTCCCTTCGAAGGGGGATACAATTGCTTTTTTTGTACTCCTGATCTTACTCATCATTTAGTAAGAAACTCAGTATAGTCACTTGCTATAGATTTTTCGAAACACTAACCTTCTACACTGAAAGTGCAGGGTTTTATACCTTATTCTGGGACCAATAAAATTTTTCTGAATTTAGTCACGCTCTATTTCAAAGCAAAAAGAAAGCCGCTCCCTTTCAGGGGAGCGGCTTTTATAATATAAGGGGAATTTATGTAGGGAATTAACTTTAAGCTATGTCGACTTTTTCAAAAGTTCGGTTGTATAGCCGCATCTTGAGTGATGCTTAGTTTAGGGATATAAAGTTAGAAACTGATTACGGCTTCGAGCACTACGCCATTGAATTCACCATCTTCATATTTGGTATCGGCATATCCGTCGCCATCATAAGATTGAGTAACATACTCGAGCTTGGCCAGTACATTCTTGGTGAGGAACCAACCTCCGCCGATATTGAATCGGGAAATTTCTTGATTGGTGTCGGATCCGTCTACGAGGTTATACCGGGTACCGATATAGACATCCTCTTCAGTTCCGAATCTGTAGAGCAGTTCAGCACCGTATTGGTTGTAAGAACGATCACTTGATTCAGTAGCTAATTTACCGGATACATTTTCATACAGTCCGAAGAATTCCAGTCCACCATATTTGATGAATGGGTTGATCATGATGGAAGTCATTTCTCCGGCAATCGGTCCACCTGGTGCTCGGCCCGATACAGTGTATCCAGGATCGAAACGTCCACTTCTGAAACCGTCATCCATTACGTTGTAGTAGCGGGAACCGGCACGGTCACCACTGTACAGATATTGATAGTCTGACTCAGAGCTGGTCCACAGCGACCCAGTCAAGCGGTAACGAAGATTTTCATTTGCCTGCTTGTCAATACCCAGCTTGGTGTAGAACGTAACACTGGCATTTTCTTCAACAGTACTTTGATTCAATTTACCGTTGGTTAGGCCTATCATACCAAAAAGACCATTGTTGTAGATGTAAACCTCACCGGCAACCTCTGTTGTGAAGGAGTCCATGATGTAGTTGCCTACAAATGGATTGTGAATCGCGAAAGCGTTATCTGTACGTCGGAAGTGAGCATCACCATAGTTTGGCTCCATGTGACCGACTTTAATGCGAACGTGGTCCATCAGGTCTGAAGCAAATCCTTCGCTGATGAAGTCAAGTCGATCCACCTGCATGTATCCACCTTTTACATACGTTTCTGAGTGGTGCTGCGATGAAAGATATGTACGCAAGTGCATACGGAGGCCATTGTCCAGAGCTACATCAAGATCTAAGTTGGAAGTAGCCAAATTGAAATTGGATTCCAGACCTGGAAGATCTCCAGCAGCATTATCATGTCTTATGCCCTGAAATTGTAGGGTGTTAGCACCACCGATTCGGACATTTAGCCCGTCGAATTCTACATCGGTTTGAAATGGAGCTTCAAACTGGTTAAGGCCCGACTTGTCTGGACTGGTAAAATACTGCAGTTCACGGTCGAACTGCTGTGCAAAAGCACTACCTGCCATCATAAAGAATGACAGTAGAAATAAGGATAGGTATTGGGTTGATCGTTTCATAATAAAACCTTGGATGATTTTTATGATTTATATGTTTTTGAAATTTGACTGTTAGTAACTGTTTAAGTTCAGATTCTTCAGTTCAAATGATTTTGAAATTTCTTTTTAACTTCTCTGCCTTGGTAAATACAACTACTGTTCCAACTCTAACCAAAATGGATAATTTTTTTGCAAATCCGACGAAATCCCTTTTAAAAACATACAAGCAGCGATTTTTTTGAAAACTTTTTTTCCCTCATTTCAAATTCAGAAAGCTTTTTTTTATAAAATGCATATTTGCAAGGATACCAAAGGTGGGTTATTGCAATCCTGCAATATTGATTCTTTAATGTGAGAGATAAGATTTCAGTGATGTTTTGAAGCTATATCCTCTTATATAATGGATGAGATTCCTCAACTACACGGTACCCGCCCGAAATGATGGCCTTAGTTGTCTAAATGGTACTTAATCCTAATTGCCGGTGTCATCCCGATTGCCAGCGGGGTGATCTCATCTGTTTGGAAAAACGACCAGAGTCGGAATAGACCTTACCTTTGTGGTGAAACCTTTTCTCTAGGCTTTCAAGATAGAAATGGACAGGAAGGGAGAGCACACTCATTCCGCATCACTTCAATTATTGAAACAAATTTCTTTCTTATCTTAACAGTTGCATACTGGTTGATTATTAACCAAAGCTGAATATTCTAGCATGAACAAAACCGTAGACTCTTATAAGATAGGGGATATCGAGGTTATCATTACAGAGGCTGACCACCCGAAAAAACTAAATGTGGAATGTAATGATGGTAGCTACCATTCTGAGTTTACCATCCGTAAATACGAGTACGAGAACTACAGACGCCACATGAATCAACGCATCAAAAACGCTTACAAGGAACAGCATCAAAAGGAAGGCACGTAGGCAGCCGAAGGATTACTTTTATTTGGACTTTTCCCTTTACCTCTATTAATTACCCAATCTTTGGGTGAATATATAATAGAGTGCTTTTAAAAAACGAGAGTTGGCGATGATAAAGAAAGTAGTTCTGTATTCGGTGGGTATCCTTTTAATTACAATTCCAGGAGGGCTTTCCTATCTGTACTTAGGGTTACCCAATGTTGGAGAGATACCAGATATAAATGTTGAGGCAACCACTGAGAACATCGAACGTGGCCGGTACCTTGCTGAACATGTAACAGTATGTGTTGACTGCCACTCAGAACGTGACTGGAGTAAATTCTCCGGCCCGATCGTTCCCGGTACTATAGGAAAAGGAGGAGAGGTTTTTGATCATTCGTTCGGCTTTCCCGGAAAGTTTATCGCTAAGAATATTACTCCTAATAATCTTGAGAACTGGAGTGACGGTGAAATTTATCGACTTATCACTACCGGTGTGACTAAAGAAGGCGACCCGATTTTTCCGGTTATGCCATATCCATACTACCGAAAAATGGATCCAGCAGATACCAAAGCGATCATAGCTTACATTCGTACACTGGCACCGATAGAAGAGACGCAGCCTGCCTCCGACCCCGATTTCCCAATGAACCTAATCATGCGAACCATCCCTCAACAGGCTAATCCGCAGCAACGTCCTCCAAAATCGGATACTGTAGCCTATGGAAAATACCTGACGACCATTGCGGGATGTATAGAGTGCCATACCCCGAAAGTACAGGGATCTCCCGATATGAACCGGTACCTGGCCGGGGGATTTGAATTCTCAATTCCTGAATATGGGACAGTTACCTCAAGCAACATAACGCCTCACAAGGCGACGGGTATTGGGACGTGGACCGAAAAGACATTTGTAAATCGATTTAAGCAGTACGCTGATAGGGATTATAAAGAAGTGCCGGAAGTTGCTCGAAACGAGTTTAATACAGTGATGCCCTGGACCATGTATGCGGGAATGAATGAGGAGGATCTGAAAGCGATCTACGCATATCTCCAAACGGTAGATCCGGTAGAGCAACAGATTACTCGCTTTGTATCTGCATCAAAAACATTAGCTTCAGAATAACTTTACATCTGAGTTTTTAAATACGTTAAAAAATCCTGTCCGTCGTAAACATCAGACAGGATTCTATTTAACATGAATTCGGGTTATTTAGCTAAAGTCGTACTCACCGGTTTCTGCCATATGCATCAGTCGTTCAACCCGGTCCTCCGTATCAGGATGAGTTGAAAAAAGGCTCATAAATTTACCCCCTTTGAACGGATTTACGGGGAACATGTGCGAGGTGGAACGCATGGCGGTTTCAGAAACACGCATCGGCACCTGCTCCACAGCCTGTTCAATGCTTTGCAGCGCCGTAGCCAGATTTTGCGGGGCTCCGGAGATCTCAGCCCCAACACGATCCGCTTCATATTCGCGTGTACGGCTTATCGCCGCCTGCAGCAGCGAAGCTGCTATAGGTGCGGTAATTAATACAAGTATGGCCACCAGCGGATTAGGCCCGTCACGGTCTCCGCCGCCAATCGGCAGGAAGATTGCAAACTGGGCCAGCATGCTTAATGCACTTACAACCGTGGTAACGATAGTCTGGGTTAAAATATCGCGATTTTTAATATGTGCCAGTTCGTGAGCGGTTACCCCTCGCAGTTGGTTCTGGTCTAACACGTCAAGGATTCCCTGCGTGAACGCCACCGCCGAGTGATCGGGATTGCGTCCTGTGGCAAATGCATTAGGCTGCTGCTGTGGAATAATGTACACATCAGGCATCGGAAGCTCGGCATTACCTGCCAGCTCCTTTACCATATTATATAACCGTGGATGTGATTGTTGGTCTACCTGTTCAGCCCGGTACATCTTGAGTACCATCTTATCGGAATACCAGTAGCTCACCACGTTCATCCCCATAGCAAAGATAAACGCAATTATAAGCCCGGTTGAGCCCCCGAGTACCTGCCCAACTAGCATAAACAGTACAGCCACAAGGGTCATCAAAAAGACGGTTCGAATACTATTTTTATTTATCATAAAGCTCTTCTATTTAGTGTTTCTTCTCACTACAAAACGTTGAAGATCGCTGTTTTGTTTCAATCACAGCCAGTGAATGTAAGAGTTTTTTTATCTGTTTTGTACATGTAATCAGATAACGGAAATCACTCTATCTAATAGTCAAAGAGAGGTAGATTGATTATGATTGACACACTGCAAGCTATCAATGCGTCTACACTGCACGATAAAATGAAAAGCGATGCACGCCCGGTATTGATTAATGTGCTGGCAGAAGAATCCTACGTAACCAGGCACATACCCGGTTCCATTAATATTCCAAATGAAAAGATCGAATTAATTGAAACTGTAGTACCGGATAAAGAGCAGGATATTGTGGTGTACTGCGCCAATACCGACTGCGGAGCCTCACCTAAAGCAGCAGAGGCCCTGCTGGATATGGGCTACACCAATGTCTGGGACTTTGAGGCAGGTTTGGCTGGCTGGAAAGAGGCCGGTTACACCCTGCATGGCCAAGATCATTCATAGGAACATTCAAAAACGAGAACCGGAAAGTTAATTGTAATTTTATCGACTCTCATTTAGATTTACCGGGTCTTTCAAGCACAAACTAAACCTTGGCTTCAATGCACAAATGCGAGCAACATCATGTATTGGATTGTTGTGAAAGCAATCAGGTATGTGAACACTTATGTAAGTAGCAAGCTATTTGCGAACCGTGACGGGTAAAACCTGTCGCGGTTCTTTTTTTATTTTTGGTTGCTATAATCTTAACGAAACAAACCGTATTACCCTGTGGATATTAAAGATCAGATTAAATCGCTGGAAACCGATGCTTCCGTTCTGGAGATAGGAGACGATGAGCGCTCCCGTCTAACAAAGAAAGCGTTGGAGTATGCAGACCGATACCTTAGGTCGCTACCCGATCAAAAAGCGTTTGAAGAATCGGATGATATGGCCCGCCCATTGCTGGATAATCCCTTTTCTGAAGAGCCTGCCCCCTTTGAAGAGCTGCTGGAACTGTTTCATAACGAAGTAAGTCACAAAGGACTTAATGCTGCATCCGGCGCTCATATGGGTTACATTCCGGGTGGAGGGCTGTACCCCTCAGCACTGGCCGATTTACTGGCAGCGGTCACCAACCGGTATGCCGGGATGTTTTTCTCTTCTCCCGGGGGAGTGCGAATGGAAAATATGTGCATACGCTGGTTGTGCGATCTGGTCGGCTATCCTGACGAGGCTGCTGGTAACCTTACCTCCGGCGGGTCAATTGCCAACCTCATTGCCCTGGTTACTGCCCGCGATAATGCCGGCCTTACATCTCAGGACTATAAAAATGCCTCCATTTATATCTGTCGCCAGGCTCATCACTGCTCTATCAAAGCGATACGGTTTGCCGGGCTTACCGATGTTACCCTTCGTGAGTTACCGATGGATAAGGGATTCCGAATGCAACCGGGGGTGCTTGAGGAACAGATCCGGAAAGACAAGGAGCAGGGACTGAAACCGCTGATGATCTTTTCCACAGCCGGTACCACTGACCTGGGAGCTGTTGATCCGCTGGATGAGTTAGCGGACGTTGCCGAGAGGCACGATACCTGGTTCCATGTTGACGGGGCATACGGTGGATTCTTCCTGCTAACCGACCATGGAAAAGAGAAGATGAAGGGAATCGAGCGGGCTGACTCGGTCATTATCGATCCCCACAAAGGTATGTTCTTGCCCTACGGTTCCGGTGCACTTTTGGTCCGCGATGGCAATAAACTCTACGAATCGCAGCATATGGAGGCCAATTACCTGCAGGATACGAATAAAGTAAGTGGAGAATATTCTCCTGCTGATCTTTCTCCGGAGCTTTCCAAACATTTCCGGGGCCTGCGGATGTGGCTGCCACTCAAACTGTTCGGGTTTAAGCCGTTCCGTGATGCCCTGAAGGAGAAATTGCTGCTCACCCGCTATTTTTATGAAGAAGTGCAGAAAATCCCCGGCATTGAAGTGGGTCCGGAGCCGGAGCTCTCCGTCATGATTTTTCGATACGTTCCTGAAGACGGAGAGACCAACCGCTTCAACAAACGGCTTGTGGATGCCATCCATAAAGATGGTCGCGTATTCCTTTCCTCCACGCACCTTGATAAGGAGATCTTCCTGCGGCTGGCCGTGCTCAGTTTTCGTACTCACCTCGAACATATCGACCTTACGCTTGAGATGATTCGCGAGAAGATTGAGGAGATCAAAGGATAGGTTTATAAAAAGGTACGAGGGACTTTGTATACTCGAATTTATAATTTAGCTGCAGAATTACGTCTTAGTAATGTTAGACATAACCAGAACAGGCTATATGAACTTTTAAGCCAGACAAAAGGATGGAAAGCCCAGGTTTTAAACTTTTGCTTAATTTGTCTTATGTGGCGTTCATTTTGGCTTAGCCCAATCCCGAAAGGGTTCGGGACCAGGCTGGACCAAAAACCCAAGAAGAATTTAACACAATCGGTTTGACGGCTACCGGGGCGTTGACCGGGTGAGCAGACAAACCGATCTCAGACAGAAATTATTCATGTTTTTCATCTGATGCTATAAGTAGTAATGGTTTCCTCCGACCTTTGCAATTTTGTTGGCATGGTGACCGTAGTCGGAGTGTTTAAGAAACCATTTCTATTTGAGAACCGCGTCTCCCTGCGGTTCGAGTTAAATGGTTTTAGCGGGGACGAAGGGAGCGCGACAAAAAAAATCACCAGCCGGCGATGTTTTTTGGTAAAAGTTCTTTAGTCCGCCCACCGATGGATGTTCCTCATCGAAAAAATGAACAAGATAAAACAGTGAGAAGCTCCAGTTTTTAGCCTTTGCTTAATTTGTTTTATGCGGTGTCCCTTTTGTCTTGATACATTGGTAGTCGGTCACGGTCCAAAAGGGACGCAAAAAAAAAGAAGAGATGCTATGGTTTAGTGTAAATATTGGATATGTGCGACGCACTTTGGAAGTGCGTCG
>JBEPXS010000112.1:0-9450 GCA_041641755.1 Balneolaceae bacterium | reverse complement strand
TCGTCCAAAAATTCATTAGCTACCCTGTAACGATTTTCGGCCTGCTTTCTGATTGCTTTAAGTATAATGGCATCAAGATCTCCTGAGTACTTTTTGGACAGGTCAGGGATTGTTGTCCGAGAACTGGGGGGAAGGGGATTTGTTTCCAGGATAATTTGTTCTATTTCATATTGAGACCGATTGTCAAGATCATATGGACTCGTGCCCGCCATCATTTCATAAAAAACGACGCCCAGGGCGTACAGGTCGGTAGCCGTTGTAATATTTTGTTGTTTAATTTGCTCGGGAGCCGCATAACGTGGAGTGAGTAGTCGCGCGCCTGTCTTGGTTAATGAACCATCGTTCGATTCACTTTCCAGCAGCTTTGAGATTCCGAAATCAAGAATCTTTGTATTTCCATCAGTATCAACAAGAATATTTCCAGGTTTCAGGTCGCGATGGATAACCATGTTTTCGTGGGCATAGCGGACTGGTTCCAATGCCTTTTTAAATAGTTCAATCATTTCATCTACATGCAAATTATGCTCCCTGCAATATTGGTCGATTGGTACTCCATCGACATACTCCATGATGATATACGGAAACCCATCTTCGGTCATACCACTATCATAAAACTGGGCAATGCCCGGGTGGTTGAGGCCGGCCAGGATCTGCTGCTCCCGTTTGAACCGTTGCAGGTTTTCTTTTGAGGACTTTCCTTGCTGAATGATTTTAATTGCTACCTGGTGTTCAAATTCATCTGCTGAGCGTTCAGCAAGATAAACCGTACCCATACCGCCTTCACCAATCTTTTCCTGTATCCGATAAGAGCCTACCTGTGTATCAATTAGATTACGCCCGGTGGAAAGAAGTTCTACATCATCGGCAATTTCACGATAAAACTCCCGCTGATAGTTTATGGGATCTTCGAGCCAGCCCTCTGAATTGGAAATAGACTCCAAAAGCGAAGTTATTTCTCCTTTTAACTGGCGGTCTCCCCGGCATTTCTGCTCAATGAAGGTCGCTCGTTCTGTTTTCGGCAGCTCAAGAGCCTGGTCGACAATCGTTTCTACTTTATCCCAATTGAGGTCACTCATGATAATCCAAAAAAATTATTGGTACGATAAGTAGTAAAGCATGCTTCACTGTAGACATACTACTTTAACGTACCTTTGATTACTCAATTTCGAATCTTCCTTGTAGTTCCCGGTATAACCAACCCCGTGCCTTTATCCAGTCGCGCTTTACGGTACTTGCAGATACCTCCAACGCACTCGCAGTCTCATCGATAGTCATATTCCCGAAAAATCTCATTTCAACCACTTTAACCAGCCGTTCATTTAGCTCACCTAGTTTGTCCAGGGCTTCATCGATCCCAATCAACTCTTCAGACTTTTCTTTCTGCGATTGAAAAAGCTGGTCAATGTAGGTGACCTCTTTTTCTTTTCCCCCACGTTTATCAGCATTCTTTTTCCGCGCATAGTCGATCAGTATTTGCCGCATGCAGCGAGAAGCAATGGCAAAAAAATGACTTTTGTCGTTAAAGTCGATTTTTGTCTGATCAATCATCTTCAGATAAGCTTCATGCACAAGTTCTGTCTTAGACAGGGTGTGATCAGGGGACTGATGACTCATCTGTGCATAGGCCAAACCCTTCAACTTTTGATAGACGATAGGATAGAGTTGGTCGTATATACCCTCTTCTCCATCCTTTAGACGTATTAAAAGTTGAGTAACGCCAGGTTTGTCCATGTGAACTATTGGGGGTTTTGTTCAGGCTTACAATGTAGATGATCTAATTTAAGCTGCAGCCTCGTATGTACTATTAGATGAATCAAGGCAACCCTTGAATATATAAATAAACTAACTCTGGAATTCAATATAGAGGCACATTATGATAAGGAAAGTCACGATCTTATGTCTATCAATTTTCATTATTGTACTTTTCTCTTGCAATGAAAACGGTACAGGCCCCAGTGGAGATGACACCGGTGGTGGAGATAGCGGTGGAGATACAAACACACCATCGGTTACTGCGGATGCAGGCTCTGACGAGGATGCCGTCGTTGGTTTTGAGATTACGGCAGATGGGTCCGGTTCTACGGGAAGTAGTACGGTAAGTTACTCCTGGAGTATCAGCAGTAAACCAACTGACAGCCAGGCTTCTCTTACAGGGAGCTCCAGCGAGTCTCCAACCCTAATCCCCGATCTGCCGGGAGAATATGTATTGTCACTCGAAGCTAGTTCTGATGAGGAAACCGATACCGACGAGATAACAATATCAGCTATTGCCGAGCGGTTGTTTGTAGATGCCAATAATGGTACAGATGGGACCACTGATGGATATATGGCAAATACTCCACTCAAAACAATTACCAAAGCGTTGGAGATCTATGGGGAAAACGAAAATGATCCCTTCCTGGATATCGATACTCTTCGCGTAGCCGAGGGGCTCTATGATCAAGCGAACGGGGAGAGCTTCCCGATCGATTTTACAGGCAATCTTATCGTCAAAGGAGAACAGAGCGTAGATCGCAGTAGTATCCACATCCTGAGTCCGGATGTTGACAGGGATCCTGCTGTGCGGATCGGTGAAGGAGTGACCATGCGTCATCTGCATATCGAAAATGGGTATACCGGCGGCACGTTTAACGGTGATCCCGATGCGGTCTATGTCTGGAGCGGCAGCTCTGTGGAATCTTCCTATGTGATACTCGAGGATGTTACACTTTCTACCAACAACCGAAACGGATATATCATTACCACCGGCTCGACCATCAATGTGGAAGTTAGAGGTTATCAGGGCACCCGGAGTACTATCGATGGGAAGGATATCGGGCATGCCTGGACCAACCGGTTCAACACATCTGATGCGCGGCTGGATGTGAAGGAGACCGATGTGATCAATGTCGGCAACAATGCTGCTTTTGAAATTGAGGATGGCAGCAACATTAACCTGTTTATTATTGACAGTATGATTCGGCCCAGTGCATCCTCGAACCAGGATAATGCAGCTGTGGAGGTGAACGGTGATGGAAGCCTGACGCTCGAAAACAGCACTATCACCAGCAGCGACGGTACTGAGAGTGGGAACCGCTTCAAGTACGGTATCGATATGGACGGAGATCAGCCTACCGCCAATATCGATGTGATGAACTCTACCATTCAGTACACGCTCTGGTCAGCGATAGAGATGTACCAGGCCACGGTCAATCTGACCGATAGTATCATTGAGGGCGTTCATACGCAGTCTACCGGTGATCCAAACTTGGCCCGGGATGGCATCAGGCACTTTGATGGTACCCTCATCGTACGCGGTACCATTTTTCGTGATATGAACACCAACGCTGTGGATATCGGTGGTCCGCTTACTCCCAATGACAACAATTTCTATGTCGACTTCGGTACCGAAGACACCCCCGGCGAAAATGTGTTTGAGGGTATCGCTGCCCTTGATATATCGGTAACACGGGGTGATAATCTCGGCGACAGTGATGGAGTGCAGACCGAAATCCAGGCGATTGGCAACACGTGGTCAAATGGTGCTGATCCCCGTTGTGCCCCAGCTTTTGATGATTATAATCAGGCAGAGATCTGGGTGGACAGCGAAGGCGGCAGCCTGCGATGGGGTACCGGTAGCGGTGAGATTTGTAACTGAGGTATTCTTTGGAGAAATAATGAGCTAATTCTCAAATCTGGTTCGTATGGTATAATGATAGATAATGTTATGCTAATATCATCGGTAACAGATAATAAAAATATAAGATTATGTATAGATCTATTACTCAAATAAGGAGTGGCAACCTGCTATTGATACTATTCGCTATAACTCTGCTTTTTACGGCCTGTGAGGGACTTACAGGTCCAGAAGGTCCCCAGGGATCAGAAGGGCCAGAGGGACCCGTTGGCCCTGCCGGTGACGATGGGAGTATGATGTATGCGGATGAAGGGCCTCCGTCAAGCGATATCGGAGATATAGGCGATTTTTATCTTAACACGAATACCGGCGAATACCATGGTCCCAAAACGGAAGAGGGCTGGGGAAAGCCAATCATTGTACTGATGGGTAATGACGGAGAAGATGGTACACAGATCCATTCCGGTAGCGGGGCACCCAATGATACGTTGGGAGTACTGGGAGACTTCTATATTGATTTGAATGATCAGGATCTATATGGTCCCAAGAGCGATTCAGGCTGGGGAACACCTGTAGACCTTGATGGTGCGGATGGACAAGACGGAGCGGATGGCAAAGACGGAAGTCAAATATACTCTGGCGATGGAGCTCCGGACAGTTCCTTGGGAATTGTAGGAGACTACTACCTGGATAAGACAAACAAAGATCTCTATGGACCAAAAACGGACAGCGGTTGGGGGCAGCCCATAAATCTTAACGGAGAGGATGGACAAGATGGGGCTGATGGTGAAGATGGCAGCCAGATATATTCAGGGGATGGGGCTCCCGATCAATCCCTTGGTGATGTGGGGGATTACTACCTCGACAAAACAAACTATGACCTGTACGGGCCCAAGTTCACCATATTGAACACAAATTCTGCTATTTGGGGTGTCCCAATAAACCTGAAGGGAGCCGACGGGACTGATGGAGCTGACGGTAATGCTAATGTTACACGGTATATATACCCGGGACATGACTTTGATGGAGAAGAAATTTGGGAAGGGGCAAGGCGCAGCCTTGTTATGTCGAGTGAAACCGCTATGAGAGAAAGCATTTGGTTAGTTTATGGTTTGGCAAGATCAACTGATGATATTTATCCTATACCGGGAAGTGGAGGTTGGGAAAACAATTTTTATGACTTTAAGTTAACATGGCTAAGTGATATATCTGCTATACAATTCCATATTTTCAAGGTGGGAGGAACCGGACGGAGCTTTAATCGATTTGAGATTGTTCGAATTGAATCCTCTAATATGGTAGACTTCACCGGTATAGAGGACCCACGTCTCCCGGAAGATCTCGATCTCTCAAATTATAATGAGGTTGCACGGCATTTTGGGTTCCAGTTGAGAACAAATTAAGGAGATGCGTTTCAACCAAACTATTTGTCAGGCCAGACCTCCTCTGTCGAAAAGATGGAGGAGGTTTATATATATAAATTCACATCCACCCAACGATTTTCCCTGCTATGAGTTTGAAGTGGGCTCAGGTGGGAATAGGGAAATATTCGGCGGCGGCCTACATATCAAGTAGTTGTTAATCCGTTAATTAACAGCTTTATCCTTTTCAATCTGTGTTCTATCAGGCCCGGGGATGGAACTCCTTGTGCACCTGGTGGAGCAGGCTGCGGTCTACATGTGTATAAATTTCTGTGGTGATGATGGAGGAATGGCCCAGCATCTCCTGCACGGCGCGCAGGTCGGCCCCGCCTTCAAGCAGGTGGGTGGCAAACGAATGGCGAAATATATGTGGATACACGTTTTTTTCTATTCCCGCCCGCTCGGCCGCGTTATTTACAATATTCCATATACTCATGCGTGAAAGTGGTCCACCACGGTTGTTCAAAAAGATCCGGTTTTTCGCTTTCTGTGGGTTTTTATCACTCTTGTAGTTTGGGCGAATATGCTCGATATAATGTTCCAGGGCCATCTGGGCAGTTTCACCTACCGGTACCAGCCGTTCCTTGTTACCTTTCCCGATTACCCGGATAAATCCTATTTCAAAAAAGAGGTTATCGAGTTCCAGATTTACTAGCTCACTGACCCTCATGCCCGTTGCATATAATGTTTCCATAATGGCAGCGTTGCGTATGCCTTGGTCAGTCGTACGGTCAGGTGTTTCCAGAATTTGGTTGACCTCTTCCGGATTTAGGACATCCGGCAGCTTTTTAGCCTTTTTAGGCAGGTCAACCAGTTCTGCAGGATTGGCTTTGGTTATTTTTTCGACCACGGCAAATTCATGGAAGCTGCGGATACTGGACACATTACGCGCTATAGAGCTGGTTGAGAGGTCCATTGCGGAAAGCTCTTCAAGGTAATCTTCAATATGTTTTAATGTAACACCAGCCAGATCTTTGATGCGCAGGTCCTGGGCCAAAAATTTTAAATATCGAGTCAGGTCATTTTTGTAGGCGCTGACGGAGTGTTCGGACAATCCTTTTTCTACCTGTACGAACTGCAGATATCGTTGTAGCTCCTCTTTAAATTGCATTAAAGCTAGGTATTAATATAATCGTCCACTTTGGGAGGTTCAGGAGTATCAGAATCTCTTACGGTGATGTCTGGTGATTTGTCATCGGTGATTGAGGTATCCTTGGCCATCTTCTCCACCTGCTCTTCATCCTTTTCATCTTCGGGATACTCAACGCGGCTGTGATAAATACCCATCAGGATATTGAGGAATGTTTCTTTGATTGAGCGCAGATCCTGAAACGTAAGGGGACATTTGCTGAGTTGTCCTTCATTAACACGGTCGTCAACCATCTTGTTGACCAGGTTTTCCAGTTTTTGATAGCTGGGATCTTTCATCGCGCGTGATGCAGCCTCTACACCGTCGGCCAGCAATAAAATTCCTGTCTCTTTGGTTCTGGGGAGCGGGCCATCGTACCTGAAGTCTTTTTCCTGGATTTCGTCCTTGTCAGCATCGGCGTTTTCTTTCGCCTTTTCATAGAAGAATTTTATCAGTGAAGTACCGTGATGTGTTTTAATAAAGTCGATTACGACATCCGGTAAATTTTGCTCTTGGGCTACCTTAACACCGTTGCTAACATGTGCCTTGATCACCAGCGCACTCATCCGTGGCTTAAGCTTATCATGCTCATTGGGTCCCGCTTGGTTCTCTACAAAATAACCGGGATTCTCCATTTTTCCGATATCGTGATAGAGCGCACCCACACGACACAGCAATCCATTCGCTCCGATCGATCCCGCTGCTGCCTCAGAAAGATTGGCTACCTGCAGACTATGATGAAAAGTACCGGGTGCTTTGGTCATCAGATCTTTTAACAGTGGCAGATTAGTATCACTCAGTTCCAGCAGGGTAAAATCAGTAGTTACTTTAAATACTTTTTCAAACAGAAGAATCAACGGATATGTAAACAAAATGAAAATCGCATTGATCACTACAAAGAAAATATCGTTGCCGAGCTCACTCCATCCTTCAAAGGCAGTCAGGTTGAAACCGATTAGTATAAAAGCGTATGAGGAAAATACAATCCCAGGAGTAATGAAGAAAAATTGAGACCGTTTTTTAATATCACGAACTGAAAATAATCCCAGGCTACATGCTACGGTGGTGGCTACCACATATTCGAAATCATTGCCGATAATAAGACCGGTAAGCAGGGCCAGGCAGATTGTACACAGTAATCCCACACGAGAATCAAAGATAATTGTAAGAATAATAGGGGCAACAGCTACTGGTACTATATAGGGTGACAGGTAATCCAGTTCATAGGTTATCGAACTGGCCGCACAAATGACACTCATTGCAAGGAACACCAGCAGGAGCATCGCATTATTTTCAAATATCGAACTACGGTACAGGTATAAATAGAAGAAAAATATGGTGGTTATGCCTACAATAGCTAATATATCCCCCAGGTAGCGAAGCCAACGTTCCAGGTCGCTGGCATTTTGAGCACGTGCTTCAGCCAGACTTTCGATCCGATTCGCAATTTCAGGAGATACAAGATCTCCTTTCCTAACAATGACCTGGCCTTGGGCTACGGCCCCTTTGGTCTGAGAAATGTTAGACAAGGCTTCATCGATACGGGTTTGGGTTTCCCTTTGATTAAAAATGTAGTTGGGTTGAATGACTTGGTTAAAGATCTGGGAACCCGCGGCGGCAATTTCATCAAAATAGGAGCGAGACAGACGAAAACGGGCGTATTCTTTAACCTCTTGCAGATCGCGAACGTTTGCCAGGCTATAAGTACGTTCAGTCCGCTGTTTTAGGTCGCGCACAGTAATTTCACTCATTGACAGGGTATCTTTTGGTATGTTAATGATACCGTCGTTAAGCAGTTCATTAGTAAGGTTCTCCAACCTTAACTTCAGATCTGTCCCTACAAAATTGGTATTGCCTTCGGTTTGTTGTGGCTCGACACCATGTGCTTTCACGTAATTATCGAGCAGTGCCTGCCATGATTGATCCGCAAGATTGACATCGGCAGCCGTCTTCTGTTGAACAAATCGCAGACTGTCATTCACCGAAGCTCCATCTTCCTGGGCTATTGAGCGCTGCCACTCAAGGTAGCTTTGTAAAACGGGTTGCAGATCCTTGAATACAGAGTCCAGCCGGCTCTGTATATTGATTTTTGCATTGTGGTCAATATGGAAAATTGGCGGTGTGTTTTGCCTGATTTTCTGCCGATCCTGTTGAATTTCTTGTTGAGTTTTTTGGAGGGCGAAGGTGAAAGGAGCGGTCAGGTCTTCAGCTCTCCAGGGCTCTCCGACAGTGTAATTGATTGGTTCTCTAAAAGAAGTTCTGGGTATAGAGGCAATTAGAACACCCAGAAAACCGACCAGAATCAGTGCCCGTATGTATTTGTTTCGCCTGAGGGAAGCAGCCTCTTCTTCTCTTTTTTTCTTTTCCCCGATAATAGGTGCACCGGTATCGGGTTTCTGTCCTAGCCCCAGCTTTTCTAATAACCCCATGGTAGAAGGTTTAGTGAACAATTGATGATCAGTTTCAGAATACTCAAAACTGCAACTGTATTAAAGTAATCAATCAGTATATATAGAAAAAATTTTATGAGTCAGGTCTTACGGCCTATTCACCAATTATATTCCATAAATCATCCTCATTGAGTATAGGAATATCCAGCTCCAGTGCTTTGTCGTACTTACTGCCGGGCGATTCCCCCGCCAGCAGGAAATCGGTATTTGAACTTACCGAAGAAGTGGTACGGCCACCGTGTTTTTCGATTAAATCGGTAGCTTCTTTGCGTGTGAGTGACGGGAGCGAACCCGTTAAGACAAACTTTTTGCCTTCAAATACCTGAGAAACCTGCTCCTCCTCTTCCTTCTTAAACTGAAGACCGTGATTTCGAAGCCGCTCAACAGTATCAATGTTTTTTTCTTTGGAAAAGAATGCGGTGACGGATTCTGCTATCTTGGGACCAATGGTGTCGATACGGGTTAACTCTTCCTCGCTGGCGTTTATCAGGGTATCCATGGAGCCCAGAGCGTTAGCCAGATCACGGGCTACAGTTGATCCTACAAAACGGATTCCAAGGGCATAGATAACCCGGTCAAGCGATTGTTCCTTGCTCGCTTCAATTGCCTCCAGGAGGTTACGGGCACTTTTTTCTGCCATTCGTTCCAATGGTAACAACTGCTCCATTGTCAGGTCATAAAGGTCGGCATAGTTTTGAATAAGGTTGTTAGATACTAACTGGTCTACTACTGCTTCTCCCAGTCCTTCAATATCCATCGCGTCACGGGAGGCAAAATGTTCAATTCGGCTTCGCACTTGCGGTGGACACTGTGGATTGATGCATCGCCAGGCCA
>JBEPXS010000111.1:0-9455 GCA_041641755.1 Balneolaceae bacterium | reverse complement strand
GTCCTGTGTCTCCCGGCATGGGGCTTTTTTGTTAGCCTTGAAATTATGTTAGGGTAAAGCTCTGAAAGCAAACAAAATTGAATTCATAATAAACAACCCTCGAGACAGAGCCATCGGGAAATTCTTTCATTAAAAGTTTAATTAGCTACTGATCTTTCAAGCAGTATGGGTAAAGTTTCTTTCAGGCTGTTATTTTGAACAAATACGACCATCTTAGCAACGTTACCCAACTCTTCAATTTTGTCAACTTGGTTTTTTTCCTGTCCTTTCTCAGGTGCTTGCATACCTAAAAATACGATATCTGAATTGTTGCTTTTCTCATAAAGAACTTCAGGGAAACTTTTTTCCTCAGCCCTTACCATAATATCTACTATGGCGGGAATTCGGGCTTCAGCCAGTGATTTTTCAATACCCTTTGATAAGCGGTCCCTGTCATCAGCATTTTTAACTACCGATCGAATATGGATATCAGCTTCTTCCCATTCGGGATTCAGCTTTAACATGTATGCCAGTATCAGCATCAGATCGCCATTATTTTCCCAACCACTCCACCAGATATCGATACGCTGGTGATGCTTTATTTTCCATGCCTGGTGATCATTGAATTTAGCCAGAACAATGTTCTTCCCGACCTTTGAAAGCTCCCTGATGTTTTTAAGTTGATTAATATTTGCCTGTTCATTTTCGGACCAACCAAACATAATAGTATTGGTTTTAAGGCCTGCTATACCATGGCCCTTTGAAATGTTTAGAATACCCTCGTTTAGTGATTGAACCGTATTTACTTCACAAAATGCCTCCAGTTGATGGCTATTAATTTGTTCTACCATCTGATCCTTGATTTTCTTTTTCTCAGTTCTTGTCAGCTCATCATGGTTAAATACCAATTTGCATATGCTGTATATTCCCCGGTTTTGACCGAATGCGGCAGCCAGTTTTACAAGTTCAATGCGTTCATTAATATTTTTAACAAAGAGCAGGATGATAGGGCGCCAGTTGCGGGGACTAATGTGTCGTTTATTCATCCGCAATAAAGAAAAACGTGCAATTTTCATCCACAAACCAGCGGTTACATCGCCCCACTGTTGCTCCAATGCTTTCTTTTTGAAATAAATATAGCAAGCCAGTTCAAGCCCTAAGCCGGCTATCAGAGCAACCGGGCTGATCAGGTACATCACGTAAAGAGCACCGAATGCACCTATGACAGACCAGTACCATGGGATGTCTACTTTGGGTCGATAGGATGGCTCAGCGACTAGTTTTTCAATAGCAGCTACCAAATTAATAACTACATACAGTGTTAGGAAAAGAACCGTTACAAACTTGGCAACTGTATTAAGTTCCCCCAGGGCAACTGCTGCCAGAGCGATGGCCCCGGTAATCCAGGTTGCAATGGTTGGTTGACCCGTTTTTGACAATCGTGATAGAAATTTGGGGGCCAGCCCGTCCATGGATAGCGACTGCAATACCCGCGGTCCGCTAAGCACACTGCCGATAGCCGAAGACAATATTGCACCCCATGCTGCAGGATAAATAAACAAGCCCCCCATAAAAGCTATTTCTGTCCAGCTTTGAAGACCAAAAGTCTCATCCGCCAGTTTATCAAATGGGACCAAGGCCGAGATGGAAAGTAAAATTGGGATTAAAAGATAAACGAGGGTTCCGGTAATGACTGAGTTGATGGTCCCATTTTTGATCGATTTTCCGGGCGTTTTCAGATCTCCGCTCATGGCAATGCCCGCAAGAAAACCTGTTACACCGGGAAAAAAGACTGCAAATATGACCCAGAATCCTCCCTCATCCGGAACTGTACGGTAGGTAGGTGTCCATTCCGGTGCTCGTAAATCACCTATAAATACACCAATAATCAGTGCCAGGATAGAAAGCGCAACCAGAATAAGCATCGGTATCTGGATTTTAAGAACCAGCTCTGCACTTTTACCGGATGCAAGCGTAATCAGAATAATGAAGATAGCGGTTAGTACCGGAATAGCATATGCGGGCATTGGTCCCCAGAGCCCGGCAGGCCAGAAAAGAAGGATGGATTCAGCCAAACCAAAACAGTAAAAAGTGATGCTTAGGGTACGACTGATATAAAAGGCCACCCCGATTGCACCGCCGGTTTCCAGTCCCAGGCTTCGGGAAATAAGATAATAAACACCACCAACGCCCACCTTGATATTTGTTGCGATGGCTGCGGCACTTAACCCGGTGATGAAAGTAATAATGTTGGCAAGTAAAACGGTGACAATAGTAAGAGGAAGACCCAGGTTACCAACAACCCAGCTAAATCGAAGGTACATGATTAGCCCCAGCACGGTTAGGATACTGGGCAGGAATACCCCTATGAAAGTCCCGAATTTTTTCTTGATTACCGGCTCAGCCTGTGGCATAGCAGCTAGTTGATCAAAAATTTATTCTATCAATCTAATCATTTTGAAGAAGGCTTTACAAAGCCCTCTATGTAATTAACCACATTCGAACTAAACTCCTACTGGTATCAGTCCATAATAAATAAGGAAGGGACTACCCAATCCAGGGGAAGTTTTTCCAATCCGGGTTTCTTTTTTCAAGGAACGCATCACGTCCCTCTTCCGCTTCTTCGGTCATATAGGCAAGTCGTGTTGCTTCCCCGGAGAATACCTGTTGTCCAACCATACCGTCATCTACCAGGTTAAATGCGTACTTAATCATTCGGATGGCTGTTGGGCTTTTTTCAAGAATTTCCTGCGCCCACTGGTAAGCTGTTTCCTCAAGTTCATCGTGCGGTACAACAGCGTTCACCATACCCATCTCATACGCCTCCTGGGCTGAGTAATTTCTGCCCAGGAAAAAAATTTCACGCGCCTTCTTTTGACCTACCTGTCGGGCAAGAAGGGCAGAGCCGAAGCCCCCGTCAAAACTGGCTACATCGGCGTCTGTTTGCTTGAAAATAGCATGCTCTTTACTGGCAATGGTGAGATCACATACCACATGCAGGCTATGTCCACCACCTACTGCCCAGCCCGGAACAACGGCAATCACCACTTTTCCCATAAAACGGATCAGGCGCTGCAGATCGAGTACATTAAGGCGGGGCGTTCCTTTTTCATCTTTATAACCAGCCTTACCCCGGACATTTTGGTCGCCTCCCGAACAAAATGCCCATTTGCCATCCTTTGGAGAGGGACCTTCACCCGTCAGTAGTACAACACCGATTTCGGCATCCTCACGAACATCCAGGAAAGCGTCCTGTAATTCAAATAACGTTTTTGGACGAAAGGCGTTTCGAATTTCTGGCCGGTTAATGGCAATACGAGTAACCCCGTCAGCCTTTTTAAAGGTGATATCTTCATATTCATTTACACTGTTCCAAGCGATACTCATGGTGCTGAAATTAAGTTTGAGATTAAAACCTAAATCTTTTTTGTTACCGATTACCTGACGAACAAAGTACAAAAGCTTTCAGATGATCAAGAAAAGCTTGCGGATTTTCCAGGTGAATACGATGTCCCGCATCCTTGATGATATGAAATCTACAAGAAGATATTTTGGATTCCATTTCGCCTAGTATCTGTCGATATTTTTTGTCAAGCTCTCCTGCAAGGAGCAACACCGGTATGGTCAGTTGTTCAAGCTCCTCTTTGACGGATGGCATTGCAGCTGTCCCGAATCCACGCAAACTGCTGGCAAGATAGGCAGGATTTTGACGTCGCTGTACTTCATCATATTGAAAACGCAGTTCCTCCGGAACATTAATATCATTTTTAAAAAGAGGGAGTTTTTGCCATTCGTTCAGGAATCGATCAAAATCCTGCTCAATTGCTTTAGCACGTTGTTCATCAACTTGTATCCGATCTTCCTTTTGCTGAGGATCTTCGATTCCATAGTTACTGCTCTCCAGGATTAATCCCGAAATTAAGTTGGGATACCGCAGGGCGAATCGTAACGCTAGTCGCCCTCCCATGCTGTATCCATGCAGAAAAAGGTTGGTAGTTTCGAGTTCTTTGATAATTGAGTGAAGATCATTTAGCTGATATTCTGGTTTATATCGTTCAGAAGAGCTGGTTCCTTCAGTACTGCCATGCCCCAGCAGATCAATAGTGATGGGATTACAAAACTCAGAAAGCTGTTTGATGAGGTGCGCAAATACTTGTCCGCCGCCCATAAAACCATGCAAAAGCAGCAGGCTGGGTAACGTTCGGTTCTGCTGATGTTGATAAATACTGTAAGATATGTTTTCGACTTTTACCTTCATACGATTATTCATCAATCGGAAAAATTCCAGAGAGCATGACGCTGTTTCATCGATGCATTGGGGTCCGTTCGGCACTCAACCAGATGGATTCCGGGTTCATTTAAATCTTCGAAGGGCAATGATTTTAGCTGATCAATTGTATTGATGCACATATAGCTCAGGTTATGCGTTTCGGCAAGCGATTCAAATTCTATATCCTGTGGAGTTTCAAAATAATCGGTATAGATATTTTTATGTTTATGGATTGGCAACATCCGAAAAATATTTCCACCATTATTATTCAGTAGTACAATAAACAATGGGTGATCCAGAAATTTAGCGCTCATTAATGCGTTACTATCATGCAATGTGGCCAGATCACCAATAAATAATACGGTCGGCTTTTCGCTATTCATAGTTACTCCAATGGCTGTGGAAATAATCCCATCAATACCACTTGCCCCACGATTTGTAAAAGTTGTGTGTGGAGGAGAACCGGCAAAAAGCATCCAGTCCCGAACAGGAAACGAATTTGAGAGGACCACATTCCACTTTTTGGGAATACGGGTTCCTATATCCTGAAAAACGGCACCGTCAGTAAGTTCGGTTGTGTTGCCCAGATTGTCATTTTTGTATCCTGCAAATTTTTGGTCTGCTGTTTTCCATTTTTCCAGCCAATTGGTGTTGGTTTTTGTGAAATCCAGCTGCCAATTGATCGGTTGCTTATTCCAGATGATTCGATCGGTAACCGTGTGGGTGGCATCTTGCCACTCTTCGAGTTCTCCAAAATGAATATGTGGGATGCCCTCAAGTTGTTTTAAATATAAGTGTAGAGCTTTACTGACCGGTTGTTGACCGAAGCGCAGTATCAGATCAGCAGTTAGTTCTTTTCGTATTGATTCATTCTTTAGAAAACCGTCAAATCCTGAAATTAAATTAGCATGTGATAATGCCGGAAATTCTGCCAGGAGTGGGGCATTTAATTTGTTTGCGATTGCAGCAGTAACTTTTTCATCCGAGGTTGTGCCATATGGTCCCTCGATAACCACAGGTTGAGTACTGTTTTCCAGCAATGATTGGATTTTATCGGGGATAGTTATGCTGTCCGTTGAATGGTAAATCCGGGTGCGGGGATTTAGCTCCTCTGAGAGCATTTGCTTGTTCTCGAGCTCTATTTTGTTAACAAAGGCAGGGTCAGGTTCCAGCGGTTTTCGAAAAGGAAAATTTATGTGAGCAGGACCTTTACGGGTGATTGATGTACTTATCCCTTGAGAAGCCACAGTTTTAAGCCGGTTCAGGTCCTCGGTTTCTAAAACGGGTTCGCCTGTCTCATGGAAAAATACCGGGTAGTTTCCAAATAGTTTTATCTGATCTATTGCCTGTGAAGCCCCAATATTTCGTAAGTGGGGAGGACGATCGGCTGTAAGAACCAGCAGGGGGACACCTGAATGTCGTGCTTCGATGACGGCCGAAAAATAGTTGGCTGCTGCTGTACCGGATGTGCAAATTAATCCAGCAGGCTGTCCGGAACTCTTAGCCATACCCAAAGCCAGAAAACCTGCTGATTGTTCATCAAGTACTACGTGTGTTTTTAAACCGGGATGAACTGCCGCAGCCACGGTTAAAGGAGTAGAGCGGGAACCGGGAGAGATGACAAAGTCAGATATACCACAGGCGAAGAGTTCACGCATGAAAGTGGTAGCCCAGTAAAAAGCTTTATTCTGCTTGTCTGCCTTCATTGGTTTCTAACGCCGAAAGTATTGGCATAAGCTTTAGATTGGTTTCTTCCCATTCAGCCTGGGGATCTGAATCTTCAACAATTCCACATCCCGCATATGCACGGACGCAGTTGCCGTCGATAAGGCTGCTTCGGATAGCGACTGCAAATTCTCCACCACCATTCAGATTAAACCATCCGACAGGGCCTGCATACCAACCTCGGTCAAAGTTTTCCAGCTTTTTGATATAGGAGACTGCCTCATCGCGCGGATGTCCACCCACGGCTGGAGTAGGATGTAACTGTTCAAGTATAGAGAACCATTTTGTGTCTTTCTTCAGCCAGGCTCGCAGTGGTGTATACAGATGCTGCACATTTTTCAGCTTTTTAACATCCGGCCGGTCAGCACGCTCAATTTTTCGAATGAAAGGAAGCAGATTTTTTTCAATTGAGCTCGTCACGTACTGATGTTCTCTTCTGTTTTTGCTGCTATTCAGCAGAAACTTTTCCAGGTGGATATCTTCGGTAGCTGTCTTTCCGCGAGAAACACTACCGGCCAGGCTGTCCGTCAACAGGTAATTTTTTTTGAATGAGACCAACCGTTCGGGCGAACTTCCCAAAAAAGCTTTTCCTTCTTTATTTTTAACCAGAAAAATGTAGCAGGAGGGATACTGGTCACGCAATGTATTTAAAATTCGCGTAGGAGAAACGGGGCTGGCAGTTTCACTGATAACCTCCCTGGCAAGCACAATTTTATTAAACTTTTTCTTATTAATCAGCTTTTTGGCGTCTTCGACTATATTAGTCCATTCGGATCTGGCATGGTCGAGATTATCAGACTCTTTTTTCTCATCAATTGCCTGGGAACCATAAGTAAATTCAGGGAATTCGGTATCGATATGGAATAGTTGTTGGAATCGTTGAAGTTGTTGCTCCAGTTTTTTTAGGATACTGGACTGGTTATCCTCAGATTTGTTTTTGAGGGAAATTGTGAGCAATCCTAATTTACCATCCCTGATCAAAAGCCATTTAGGTACGGTCAGCGATTCGGTACCAAAAGTTTTCCACCAGGGACTGGTTACATTGTCAAAGAAAGAAAATCCTCCCAAAAAGTGGATGCCAGACAGCGAATGTTCGATGGCTGAATAGGAGGATGAGTGCTGCTCCATATCATTAACCTGTTTGGCTATCGCCTGAAAACGATTACTTCCATCACTATTTCTTAATACTGATAGAGCTCCCCCGGCTGAGAGAGCCAGTTGCTGATTCGGTTTTTCCCAATAAAAACTAAAATCATTTTTTGTATCCGATAACATTTCAAGACATGCCAGGGGATCAAATTGAGGGATGGGAAAAGTAAATGAAAGGAACTTACTGATAGTCCTACCATCCTCTGTTACCTGTTGGGTAAATTCTAGGAGGTCGGAGCTTTCAAGATAGTCGGACAACCTTTGCTGACCGTTGGTATCATACACCGAAGCAGATTCTTTCATATAACTTTAAAAATTAGCATTTTTCCCATTCATTACTTTCAATATAAATTGAAAATTAAACTTTCCATAACTAAACCCCTATTTATTAAAAAAGTGGGTTGCAAAATACAGTTAAGTTTGGGACAATTAGAGAAGAAAATTCGGCTGAATAGTCTTTAAAATATATCAGAAGGAGTTTGGTGCAACTTTATGATAACCTTAAGGCATTTCGATCAACAGAATTTGGCTCTTCATTACAAATGGAGCAAAGACCAAGAACTGAATTATTATTCAGAATTTTCGACTAATGTTGACAGTTTTCAAGCTTTCTTGCGGCATACGAAATTAATATTAGCTGGAGGGAATCAATCTGCCGATTTATTTGAAATTTACTGCACAGAAAGCAATAAGTTGATCGGTATTGTAGAGCTAAGCGCTATTGATATGGTGAACCGACGCTGTTTTGTCAGATGTACTATCGGTCACCCCAACTTCGATCGAAAACAATATGAAATAGTTGCGCTACGCAAGGCCTTAGACTACTGTTTTAATGAGCTACAGATGCACAAAGTTTGTGCTTCTGCATTCGAATTCAATACTACCTGGATTGAAGGAATACAAAAGCTGGGATTTAAGAAGGAAGGAGAACTACGCCAGCATATTCTCCAACGAGAAACCTACTGTGATAAATTAGTTTTTGGATTGCTGGCCGAAGAATACAAGCAAGTCAACAAAGGGTCTCGGTTGAGAGCGGTTAACTAATGACTAATGTTTGTAATAAATACAGGTCTAATAACCCCAAAACAGTGAGAAGTGAAGAGCAACTCCCGTCTAAAACTACCTCACCTTAAAATAGTTGGATTTACGGTAAATTATTAAGGATTTATTGCGCATCATCGTTGTGACCTGAGGTATATGGATTGTAAATACCATATTCTTCAGGATCATATTCAGCCAGATGAAAGAAATGTTCCCATGCCGCTTCACTTTTTCCATCGTCATCTACCCAGCTGGGATGGCTTTGTTTGATTAATCCAACGGCTCGTTTGGCATATTCCAGTCGTTCATCTTCGTCCTCTATGCGGGGGAGTGCGGCAATCATTCGGTCAAGATTGTAGCCGCAATCAAAATCTTTTGGTTTGCTTTGCTCAATAAACATGTAAATTTATCAGTTTTTACGGATGTTACTTTCTTTAACTGTTGAAAAGTAAAACATTTTGACCGATCCAGAAAATTTGATATCGGAATTCTTTACTATTTGATATTCGAGTTGGTTGTGCAATTTCCATATATTCCAACCCAATAATTCAAACAGTTTTATTTACTTATTTAATATGTACTATAATTCCATTCTTGAAACTATTGGCGATACTCCGTTGGTAAAACTAAATAAATTGACTAAAGATATTGCTGGGACGGTTTTAGCTAAAGTTGAATATTTGAATCCGGGGTTGAGCATTAAAGATCGTATTGCGGTTAAAATGATTGAGGATGCTGAAGAGAAAGGTCAGTTAAAACCCGGTGGGACAATAATTGAAGGAACATCCGGCAATACGGGAATGGGGCTAGCACTGGCTGCCGCAGTGAAGGGGTATAATTGTATTTTTACTACGCAGGATAAGCAAAGTAAAGAGAAAGTTGACAAACTTCGTGCGTTGGGTGCTGAAGTCCGGTTATGCCCAACCGATGTGGAGCCGGATGATCCCAAAAGTTACTATTCGGTTGCAAAACGACTCAATGAGGAGATTCCAAACTCATTCTATCCCAACCAGTACGACAATATGAGCAACACCCAAGCCCATTATGAGACCACGGGGCCTGAAATATGGGAACAAACCAATGGTGAGATAACACACTATGTTGCGGGTATGGGAACGGGAGGAACAATCACCGGAGTAGCGAAGTATCTGAAAGAACAAAATTCAGATGTACAAGTGGTGGGTATAGATAGTGTGGGATCGGTTTATAAGCATTATTTTGAGACTGGTGAGTTCGATAAAAGTGTCATCCATTCCTATTTGACTGAAGGAATTGGTGAAGATATAATCCC
>JBEPXS010000110.1:0-9515 GCA_041641755.1 Balneolaceae bacterium | reverse complement strand
TAGCCATCGAACAGCCACCTGTAGGCGTGGAAATCGCGATCATTTATTGGACGACCCGTCTGCTGCTGCCACTCTACTGATGCTTCGTATGCCTTTAGATTTGAATCTACTACTTTCTGCCACATGCCAAGATGCCTGTAAATATGGCTCGGCATATGTATAGTATGAGGAGAAGAAGCAATTTTGGTAAATTTATTCGCAGCAGGCAGAGCACGTTCAGCAAATTCTTCTGTATCATACACATGGATCAAATAATGCAGTGCTCCCGGATGCTGTGGATGCTCTTCGAGAAAAGTCTCTAAATTCGAAGCCACCCGATCCACATCGTCAGCGTCATGAAAATTAAAATTATCGGTGCTCATATCCGCAAGAGCTTGAAAGACCAACGCCTCAGGATCATCCGGATATTCTTCGACAAGCTGGCTCATAGCACTGGCATACTGATCGCGACGTTCATCTATAGAAGCACCGGGGTTAAGTAAATATCGGACTGCCTGCACATACTTTTTTTCTCTCTCTGACCACTTTACCGCACCCGCTTCAATTTTTTTGTCCAACCTATTCAGTACCTCTATCCCCTTTTCCTGATCATGCTGATTCCACAACGGATGATCATAGGTCATGGCTTCTCCCCAGTATGCCATGGCAAAATCAGGATCCAATTCTTGGGTTTCCTCAAAACGGTCCCGGGCCTCAGGATACCAAAAGCTGTGTAATGCCAGAACTCCTTTTAAAAATTCACGCTGTACTTCTCCCGATGCCGAAGTTTCAAAAGTAATATTTCCATGTTCTTGAGGCGATTCCTCCGACTGTCCTTCTATTAAAGAGCAACTGGTTATAAAAAGAATACTGACCAGGTAAACAAAGATTCGCATTTTTATAGTACTCATGATCGTGGACGGATTCTTTGAAAGAAAAGTTATCGGTTGTACATGCTCATCCGCATAAAATATTTATAGTAGAAGGATCTGGTTGTTAAGGACTTAGTGCAATTGGGATAATTATCAGCTATACAATATTTATAGAATAAAATGGAAATTGAGTTCCATACACTCTCAATAAAAAATTTGAAAAGTCGGTGGGTATCTGTACATAAATCTGTCTATTACTACTTTCTCGCTTCAAATAACACAATAACACCAAAAAACGAAGGGCAAAACTTATTCATCAAGAGTATTCTTTATACTGGGAATAAACCTCAATAATTCAAGAGGAAGGAACAAGAGAATATCAAATTATTCAGTGCTGCTGTTTTCATACCCTTTGTTTAGTAAGCAGCAAGAGTAAAAGATCAACTGATAAACAGATAGCATTCTATTAAAAAAACCTCCTAACAGCTCTAAGGGCTATCAGAAGGCTTTATTAGTCGGGACGACTGGATTTGAACCAGCGACCCCTCGACCCCCAGTCGAGTGCTCTACCTGGCTGAGCCACGTCCCGAAAAAGTTGATAATTCCATGTGCCAAACACTCCGAAAGTGCAAGATACATCAAGTTATCAAGCGGTGCCTAAAATAGGATTGTTCAACTCAAAACTCAACAATACCTGATCTTTTTTAACGGGTAGTCCTACTAGTCCAGTATGTCTTCAATCAAGTGCACATTTTTTTCGTTTTACCATTGCATTCATCGGGAAGGTGATATTCAGTTCTGTTCCGTGATCCCGTTTTAATTCCAACTCTGCACCCAATTAATTTACAAAGGTATTTATCAACATAAATCCCAATGTTGACGGATTATCCTATTGTATCGACACAACAAACTTTTTTAAATCTCTTTATTCAGACTGGCAAATCTCTACAAGCACGCCATGGTTATCTTTCGGATGAACAAAAGCCACCAGTTTGTTGTCCGCCCCTTTTTGGGGCTCATCAGTCAAGATGGTAAATCCCTTATTTTTTAGTCGTTTTAGTTCGCTGTGAATATCCTTCACTTCAAAAGCAACATGGTGCATCCCTTCACCATGTTTATCAATATATTTTTGGATAACAGAATCAGAATCGGTAGCTCCCAATAGCTCCACTTTCGACTCACCCGTGTTGAAAAAAGCAGTTTCCACCTTCTGGTTTTCCACTACCTCTCTTTTGTAACATTCCGATTCAAGCAACGACTCATACGTTTTTATTGCTGCTTCCAGGTCTTTAACTGCTATTCCAACATGGTCAATATGCATGACAGTTTAAATTTATACATTCACCTGTATCCAGAAGAACGGGCACATTCTTTCTGAACAGAGGATCCTGTGTATTTATTTATGATAAACTGATATATCGTAATCCATCAACACCGTCGAGCTCAATAATCGGTTCCAGCTCGTCGTCGGTGAGAGGTTTATCGACTGCAACGGCAGTAATCGCCTGCGATCCCTTCTGGGTCCGTCCCAAACTTAATGAGGCGATGTTGATACCCTGCTCGGCCAGCGCACCACTAACCGCAGCCAGCATACCGGGTTTATCGATATTGGTATACATCAGAATATCCCCTTCCAATCGCAACTCGATACCGAAACCGTCAATCTTGACAATTCGATAATCTCCTTCTCCAAATACCGTAGCTGATATCTCCTGGTATTTTGAATCGCCGTCAAACTTGATAGTTATCAGTTCGTTGAAAGTCTGTGTTTCGCTACCCGTGGTTTCCTTTATCTTAAAGCCACGATCTTTGGCATAGTGCCGCGCATTAATAAGATTTATGGCTTCACTTACATGTTTGGAGAGCATCCCTTTAAGCATCGAATCGGTAAGTACATCAGCATACTTGGCACATTCACCGGAGTATTCAAAAGAGAAACTGCTGGTGTGCTCCGGAGCGATCTGTATAGCCATATTCCCCAGCTTTTCGGCAAGTTCCAGGTAAGGTTGCACCTCTTTATTGGTGATGAGAGAGATAGATTTACCGTTCAGGCTACCCTTGAAGCTTTTCTTCTCGAGCGCATCCGCCATCTGGTAGGCAATCTGTTCCGCCACTTTCTCCTGGGCTTCCTCAGTTGAGGCCCCAAGGTGCGGAGTACTTATAATTTTAGGATGTTTCAAAATTTCGTAAAGGTCATCGGAAGGCGGTTCCTGCGAGTACACATCAAGCGCCACACCCGCCAATACTCCCTGATCGAGCAGATCGGGCAGGTCACTCTCCTCATATATCCCGCCTCGGGCGCAGTTCACCAAGAACATCCCTTTCTTCATTTTATCCGCTTTTTCTTTTGAGATAAGGCCCTTGGTCTTTTCCGTTAGCGGCGTATGAACCGTCAGAAAATCTGTAACTTTAAGAAGTTCGTCCAGCTCAAGAAGCTCAACACCCAAACTTTGAGCTTTTTCATGCGAGGCAAATGGGTCGTACGCTTTAACATCCATTCCGAACTGCTGCATGCGCATGGCCACTTCGCCTCCAATTTTACCGAGGCCTACAATACCGAGTACTTTACTGTGTACCTCGGTACCCATATATTTTTTACGATCCCAGCCATTGTTTTTTACCTTGTCAACCGATTGTGGAATATTACGTGCAATCGCCAGAATCATCCCACAGGTATGTTCAGCAGTAGATATCGTGTTGCCGTCGGGCGTATTCATCACCAGTACCCCTCGGGCGGTGGCTGCCGGAATATCGATATTATCGACTCCTACACCTGCCCTGCCGATTACCTTTAAATTATCGGCATGCTTTAGCAGTTCGTCAGTAATTTTTGTGGAACTCCTGACTACGATGCCGTCGTAATCAGCAATTTCATCATATAATTCCTCTTTTGATAATCCGGTTTTCCGAACGGCTTCTATTCCCCGATCCGAAAACACGTTTTCGCAACGTTCATCTACGTTATCAGCTAGTAATATTTTATAAGACATGTTTTTATTGTGGTTTTTTTATGCTTCTGAAAACTCTGAAATTAAATTTCTTATCTCTTCTGTACCCATTTTATTCTGAGATGAACTCACAACTATGGGTACTTCAATATTCATCTCATCAAGAATTCCTTCCAAGCGAAATTTTGACTGATTTTGCTTATTACGTGATAGTTTATCACTCTTTGTAAGTACTACACAAAATGGAAGTTGATTGACGCCCAGCCAGTAAAAAAAGTCTTTATCCAAGTCAGTTGGTTCATGACGGATATCGACTAAATGAATCACAAACCGGAGTGTAGGTCGTTCCACCAAGTATTCGCGGATGCTGCGTCCCCAGCGCTTACGTTCTTCTTCGGGCACCTCAGCATATCCAAAACCAGGCAAATCTACAAAATACGCCTTATCGTCCACCATATAATAGTTCATCTGCTGGGTTTTGCCGGGCGTATTACTGGTTCTTGCCAGATTTTTCCTGTTCAACAGTGAGTTAATCAGAGAAGACTTCCCCACATTGGATCTACCGGCAAAACAGACCTCAGGGTAGTGCGGTTGAGGACATTCACTCAGAGAAGGAGCACTGGTAATAAAGGTAGCTTTTTTGAACTGCATCAAACGATTTCGTTTTCCTCTTTCTGTATCCCGAAGTTCACCGGAACCGGATATTCTTCGGTAAAGCACGCTGTACAATATCCCTTGTCTGAGACATTTGCTTCTTTAACCGCATCAACCAATCCATCTGGCGAAAGATATCGCAGACTATCCACCCCTATTTCCTCGGCCATTTTGTTGATATCGCGATCAAAACGGTTGGCCATCAACTCATCAGGACTTGGAAAGTCCATTCCATAATAACAGGGACTTATTATTGGGGGTGAACTTACCAAAAAGTGAATTTCTTCGGGATCGGCATCACGGATCATGTCTACAAGATAACGGGAGGTTGTACCCCGAACTATGGAATCATCGACTATGATGACCGAGCGGCCTTCAATAACACCGCGAACCCTGTTAAATTTGGTACGCACTTTCTGTTCACGTGATCGCTGACCCGGAGAGATGAATGTTCTACCTACATAGTGATTCCGGATGAGGCCGATCTCAAACTTACAATCATTGCCGAGTTTCTGATTCTCGTGCACATATCCCAGGGCGGCCGTATTACTTGAGTCGGGCACTGATATAACTATCGGTTTTCGATTGGTTGGAACATTCTGACAAACCTCAGGGATGGGATGTTCTTTCGCCAGGTATTTCCCGAGATTACGGCGAACCTTATCCACATTTTCTTCAAAAATCTTACTATCTGGTCGTGAAAAATAAACATATTCAAAAATACACTGGCTGGTATCAGTACCATATTCGGCCTCCAGATGGTAAGAAGTTGGCTCGTCGGTACTCAGTGTATTTTGGTCAATTACCAGCACTTCTCCCGGTTCCACATCACGGATATATTCAGCATCAATGATATCGAACGCACAGGTTTCACTGGCTACGCAATATGAGCCATCTACTTTACCAAGAGCAAGCGGACGGAAACCGTTGGGATCGCGTACGGCAATCAGCCGGTTATCGGTGAGCATCATTAAACTATAAGCCCCTTCAATCTGGCTTAACGCATCCAGAATCTGATTGATCTGATTCTTCTTTTTGCTGTGAGATATAAGGTGAAGAATCAATTCAGTGTCGGAGGTACTTTGGAAGATAACCCCCTTCTGCCGGAGTCTTTCACGGATCTGCTTGGCATTGGCCAGGTTGCCATTATGGCCCACCGCCACATTTCCATCCCGATAATGCACCCTGAAAGGTTGAATATTGGCCGGATTCTTAGAGGCTCCCGTAGTGGAGTATCGGTTATGACCGATCGCGGCTTTTCCTCTGAGTTCCTTCTTCAAAATTCTGTGATCGTCAAATACATTCAGCACAAGGCCAAAATCCTTGTGCATCGGCATAATCCAGCGGTCTTTATCATTGTCGTAAAGAGAGGTAACGATACCGGCCGATTCCTGTCCTCTGTGTTGAAGTGCATGCAGCCCATAATAGGTAAGCAAAGCGGCATCAGGATGGTCATAGACCCCAAATATACCGCAGTGGTCGCGTGGTTTATTGGTCATGAAACTGATTCACATTCCTATTGTTTTAGAAGCAGTTGAAAATAATAAAACGAACTACTAATTGATAGCTTTTCCTGAATTTTAGATTTGACTCCCTATTAGAATCTAGTAATCCGCTTTTGAATGTACATCGAGGGAACTAGAACACAATTCGCAGTTTTGTATTAGGATTTAGTTGATCCTTTTTTCGAAAAGAAATTATTAAATAACGTCAACTCGGAATAAGGAAGCATCCATTGGTAAGCTATCCTCCGGCCTTCGAAATTTTTGCTGGCCGAGTACCCGGAGCCGGAGCGTGAAGAAACCATTTCTTCCTGCATTGTTACAAGAGGGGTGGGTAATGATGGATGGAATTACCAGAAATCAGACTGTCAGCCGACGCATATAGTGCAATAAGGAGAAATTGGGGTCCGGGGAATCGCGGGAAAGAAGAGGTTGAGGGCTGCGGGTGCTCCAAAGCACGAAATAACGTCAACGATATAGTCAGTACAATATTTACGATACCCGGTAAATTTTTTGGTGACTGTTTGCCAGTCCCGACCACTGTCGGGGTTTTCTTCATCGAAAAAATGAACAATAAGAGATGGTGAGAAAACCCCAGGTTTTGCTCTTCTGCTTAATCTGTCTTCATGGGTGTCCCTTTTGTCTTGATCCGCCGGTAGTCGGACATGGTCCAAAAGGGACGAAAAGATCAAGAAGAATTTAAAACTCAATCGGTTTGACAGCTACCGGTGCGTTGACCGGGTGAGCAGCCAACCCGATTTCAGACAGTAAATTCTTCCGTTTTCCTTTCCGTGCTATAAGTAGTGTTTGATTTTTTCTTCCGGCCTTTGATTTATGAATCACCAGCCGGTGAGTTTTTTGGTGACTGTTCTTTAGTTCCGACCATATGTCGGAATTTTCCTCATTGAAAAAATGAACAACAACAAAATACCTTCTATTTGACAAGTGAGCGCAGATTCTATTGAATTCTTAAACCGAATTCACGTTAAATACTAACCCCTCTGGATAGAAATTCTCCTAAAATAAAAAGGCCCGTTCCTAAACGGAACAGGCCCCTGCAAATTGAAATAATAACCGCTTCAAAAAGTAATGAGCGGGAAACCGGATTTGAACCGGCGACCCTCACCTTGGCAAGGTGATGCTCTACCACTGAGCTATTCCCGCTTTAAGAGTCCCAAATATAAGACCCTTATCTAGTATTTATCAACAAAAAATAGGACTTTTTAGAAAATATTTATTTTAACAACAAGAGGGCTTTTGCAAAACTAGCTGTCATTGCGAATGGAATGAAGCAAGTTCCCGATCAGAGCCTCTAAAGGGAGATTGCTTCGCAAGCTCGCAATGACAGCCAGTGAATGAAAAGGTTTTGCAAAGTACTCTACAAACTCTCCATACAGATAAATAAACCTATCTCTTTATCTTTCTACGAATTTCCTGAGAGGTTATTTCATCCTCAATAAACTCCTCATCCGGCAGTGTGGGGCGATCCCGGTAGCGGTCTACAATACATATAAACCCCAGGGGCATCTCTTCATCGGCATGGAACTGGTGCGGTGTTTCGGGTGCTACATACACCACATCGTGCAATCCAATACTGTGCAGCTCATTACCTAATATCACTTCTCCAGAACCTCGTATAATCACAACTGAATGAGGATGACGATGGACTTCAAAACTGGTATATCCGCCCGGTTTTATTTCAAAGTACCGGGTCTGGAAGTTCAGTTGCTGCTCTTCTTCGACCTCCCCTAACAATGAATACCTGTGCACGCCTTTGTAGCATTGTGAATCGTCTTTATACTCTTTCCTGGAGACTGATTCCCATTGGTAGTCAGAACACTTCAAGACTTTTGATCGGTTTCCTTCTGCCATATCAGTTTGTTTTTTCTACAATAATGGACATAAGTTTTTCAGAAGCCGCTTCTATCCCGTCGGGATGTTTATACAGGCTGCTTCCAATTAAAAACACAGTATCGTTCTCATAGGTTTCAAGCCAGTGTTTTATATTTTCAAACTCTAATCCGCCAGCCGGAACAGGGAAGGCCTGCTTAAAAGGAAGCTTTGAATCTCGTGCTGCATTATTGATGGCTTTACATTCATCCACCGTAAAAGAAAAACGTCCACCGGCATTCGGATATATCGCGAAATCAGCCCCGAGGGCACGCCAAAGTTGTCCATATAAAAAGTCAGGTGTTAGCCCTTTGTCTTTTGTGGTAGTCAACGAGCCCGAAAAAGCTGGATGGGCCATGATGGGGAGATTAATCTCCATGCGTGCCAACTGGTGCATGGTCTCCAAACCAGAAATATGAGGGCACAATAATACGCCGTCGACTCCCAGCTCTGCGGCCATCTGGTAACGCTCAACCGTATCACTGGCTAAAGCTGTAATATTTGGGAAATAGCAGGATCGCCTGCCTGTTTCCTCCGCCGCTTTGTTGATCGCTTCCGCACAAGCAGTTACCCGTTCCTCAAACGGGGCATATTCCTGGTTAGCAAGCCCATGATCGTCTTTTATAATATCTATTCCACCGCGGGCAAAATGGTAACAGAGCTCTGCCAGCTCAGATGCATTTTTACCAACCGGTTTTATGGCGGTGGATGAAAGAGCACGATCTGCTATCCCCAGCCTTTCTCTCATTTTTTTGACGCCAAACGCCGGTCCCCTGAACAGCTTTCCCTGCAGTTCTTCCCATTCTGCCTGTAATACCCTGATACCCGGCTGAAGAGAAATGTTTCCGTAAAGAACATTTATAAAGTTTGATATCTCTCCCCCGATATTTTCGGTTGGCCAGCTTATTTTTACGATATAGCTATTCTCACCAACTTGTTGCTGATCTACCGGTTTTCCGACAATTTTATCAGCCAGTGACTCCGAGAGTACTTGCAGCGGTAGCTCTACACTCTGCTCCAGGCAAATGCTTTCCACTTTCTGATCGATATGTTCCTCTTCGGCAACTTGTACCTGGTATGTTAAAATAAAGGTATGCATAAGATGGAGCTAATAGCCCGGAGCTTCTTAAATACAGAGCTCTTGGCTTCAAATTATAAAACAATCGTCTCAGATCGTTTGGGACCGCTGGATAATATTTTCAGGTCTACATTCAGGTAATCCTGGATAAAATTCAGATAATCTTCTGCTTCGGTTGGGAGTTCGTCCATAGCTGTGCATTGGGTGATATCGCTCTGCCATCCTTTAAAAGTTTTATAGACCGGCTCAGCATTTTCAATATCATATAGGGAGGGAGAAAAATCTTTTGTTGATTTACCCTCTATATTGTACTCTGTGCAAATTTTGATCTCTTCAAAATTATTAAGGATATCGATTTTAGTGACGGCCAGCTCATCAATGCCGTTGACACGAACGGCGTATTTCAGGGCAACTAAGTCGAGCCATCCACAACGCCGGGGACGTCCTGTAGTAGCACCAAATTCTTGTCCCTCCTTGCGTAGAAACTGTCCGGTTTTACCTGTTAATTCGGTGGGAAATGGTCCGTTCCCCACCCGCGTACAATATGCTTTCGTGATACCCATAACATGATCAATAGAGCGGGGTGAAATAC
>JBEPXS010000109.1:0-9531 GCA_041641755.1 Balneolaceae bacterium | reverse complement strand
AACTTAAAGAGCGAATTATGTCTCGTATCCGTGATTCGATTGGTGTCTTGAAAGAAGGGAAGGCATCCGGCAGCGACGAGTTTATGGTTCAACTGTTGGACCATGTTGACCAACCGAATAAGGCAACAGAACAATTGGAGGAGGCTCTTCATAATTTTGATGAGGCCTCAATATTCACTATTCACAGTTTTTGCCAAAGGGCGTTGCAGGAGCAATCTTTTTTAAGTGGAATATTATTTGATTCTGAACTGGTAACGGATGACAGTGAACTGATTCAGGAAGTGATTGATGACTGGTGGCGGCATCTGGTGGAGCAGGCGGAGAACAATTTGTCTGACCGTATCTGGCTGAATATTTTAAAGGAGGAAAACTACCTGCCCGATAATCTGGCAGATACGGTTGCTGTGGGACTTGGCAAGCCATATTTGAATTATATTATAAATGATACTCCCGAAGGCAGCAGGCAAGAAGAACTCGAGGAGCTTCTTGGGCTTTTTACCAGGCTCAAAGAAAACTGGTTTGGAAACGAAGATAACATTCAGCGACAGCTACTTTCCGATGCTATGAATGGGAATCGCTATCGAGCCAGTTCGGTACCAGGTTGGATAGACCAGATGTCCGAGTGGCTAAATAGTGAAGTCCCGTCTCTGAATTTATTTGATAATTTTGATCGGTTTTCAATCGATTTTATTCGAGAGGAAGGGACCAAAAAGGGAAAGGAACCGCCTCAGCATCCATTCTATTACGGTGTGAAAGCTTTTATTGAGCAGGCTGAAAGAGTACGTCGCTGGATCCCGGTTTTTAAAAAAGAGATGTTGGAATATACCAGGGAGACCGTTCGGTATCGGAAACTTTCCTCCGGGGTATTGGGATATGATGATCTGTTGGTTCTTCTGCAAGAAGCGCTGGAACGGCCAAAGGCAGGTAAGGCATTGGCTAAATTTTTAAGAAACAAATTCCCGGTAGCCCTGGTGGATGAATTTCAGGACACGGACCCGATTCAGTATGACATTCTCAGGTCAATTTATACTCCGGAATCTTCCGATACAGCATTGTTCCTGGTTGGTGATCCGAAACAGTCGATCTATAATTTTCGGGGGGCGGATGTTTTTTCCTATCTGAATGCCAGAAATAACGTACCTGAAAAGAATCGCTACAGTCTAAAACGTAATTTTCGTTCTCATCCTGATTTCATTGAGGGTGTTAATAGCCTTTTCAAGCGGTTGGACAATCCCTTTTTAGTGGAAGAGATAACCTTTTCACCGGTCAATGCCGCTGATATTGAAGTTCCTGCTTTTAAAGATGGGGATAGCCCGGGACCAACGCTACAATTTATTGAATCCACTCACCTTGTTCCTGATTCCACGTTAACCAAGAAGGATGCCCGGGATCGTGCTGCTGATATAACGGCAGAATCCATAGCGAAGCTCCTTAGTGGAGGAAAGGAAGGCCATGTTACTATTGGGGATAATCCGGTTCGTCCCAAAGATGTAGCTGTTCTTGTCAGAACACACCGGCAGGCGGACCTGATACGTCAAAAATTCCAAAAAAGAAGAATTAAATGTGTACAGTACAGTGAAAAGAGTGTGTTTGACACTATGGAAGCCCGGAATATGGAGCTGCTGCTCAAGGCAGTGGCGGAGCCCAGGAATGACCGCATAGTACGAACAGTTCTGGCTACTGAACTTTTTCAATATAATGCTGAGCAACTTTACGAATTTGAGGAAGACGAACAACGTTGGACCCAAAAGCTCGCTGAATTCTCCGGCTGGAACAAGAGCTGGAAGGAATACGGTTTCACCTCGATGTTTCATCTTTTTTTGAAGGAAACTGAAGTTAAAAAACACTTGGTTGCGATGGAGCATGGAGAACGGAAGCTGACGAATATTCTGCAGCTGCGAGAACTATTACAAGCCAGAGAACAGGATCAGCAGGGAGGGATGTTTGAGCTTATCAAATGGCTGGCTCGAAAACGAAAAGATCCTGACAAGAAGGCCGAAGAGGAGCAACTTCGACTGGAAAGTGATGAAGAGTTGGTACGGATAGTGACAATGCACCGAAGCAAGGGGCTGGAATATCCTATCGTCTACTGTCCCTTCTTATGGGATGGGGCTCATTACAGTGATTCGGGAGATCCGTTTATCTTTCACGATCCGAAAAACGAGTATCAACCTACGCTTGATTTTTCAGAAAAGGGTAGTTCGCAACGAGATCTGAACAGGATGATTGAGGCGTGGGAAACACTTTCTGAAAGTTTGAGGCTTGCCTATGTTGCGCTAACCCGTGCAAAGCAGCATTGTTCCGTCGTCTATGAATCAGCCAGCGGTATGGAGTTTTCCTCTTTAGGTTACCTGTTGCTCGGTGCCAATGAAATTGAACAGCAGCTTGAAGGAAAGTTTCTTTCAAATACTGATGCGCTAACTGTGCAACCAGAACGCTTCAGGAATGAATTGAGAAATTTACTTCGAGAATACCCTTCGGTTTTTGAGTGCCGGGAGATTGATGAAGAGCAGGTAACCTATTTTGAATCGGAAAGAGCAGATGAGAAAAGCGAGAAAAAAAATCGGACTTTTTCCCGGAGCAAACAGATTCAATCCCGTTCGGTGGTATCCAGCTTTTCCTCCATTATGCATCCTGCGTCTTCCAAAGAAGAGGAGCCGCTAGATGATGAGTTCTTTCTCCCTGAAGAGTTGCAAAGTCAAGTTGAAACACCCTCTGACACAATATTTGGTTTCCCAAAGGGACCTCAGGCCGGGACGTGTGTTCATACTATTTTTGAGGAGATCAATTTTGCAAAACTGGATAATGTGGAGGAGATAGTTGAGTCCACACTTGAGCAATTCGGATTCGACAAGGAGTGGACGAATGTAATATCAGCTATGGTTGAACATGTAATTCAAAAAGAGCTTCGCCAACAAATAAATCTTGATCAATTGAGCGAGCAGAAGGTAATAAAAGAGATGGAGTTCTACTATGATTTGCAGGCGTTTGAGCGAGGTAAAATGCTGGAAATTATCCGGGGTAACAATTCAACGGGAGATTTTCAGGTGAACGATGGATATATGAAAGGGTTTATCGACTTGGTTTTTGAAATCGACAATCGTTTCTACATTGCTGATTACAAAACCAACTATTTGGGGGATTCACCACAGGATTACCTGCCGAAAATCCTTGCTGAGGAGATGCAAACCGCAGGATATGACATCCAATATCACATATATACGGTTGCGCTTCATCGATACCTAAAGCAGCGGTTACCGAAATACTCTTATCAGAAGAACTTTGGCGGTGCATTTTACTTGTTTGTGCGTGGAATTGGAAAAGGGACCGACCAGGAGGGGATCTCCTTCGACAGGCCTGATGAGGCTGTTATTACTCACTTGGATCAGCTATTTAATCAGGAGGTGAGGCACAATGTCTGAATTGATGGAAAAACTTGCTGTCCTCAGGGATCGAGATAAGATTTCAGAAATTTCACTGCAGTTCTGCTATTTCCTTGAGAGGATAGAGCCAAACTGTAGTGACGAACTGTTACAGGCCGGTTGCCTGACAGCCCAGCGAAAACAGGAGGGAGACGTATGCGTTAAACTAGCTGATGTCGCGGGTTCCGCCCTTTTTGATGATAAGATGCTTGAGCCAGCACCAATGTTGGATGAATGGCTATCAAAGCTCAACAAGAGCGATTGTGTGGGGAAACCGGGAGAAAACCGTCCACTAATACTCGACGAAACGGGACGGCTCTACCTGCAAAGATACTGGAACTACGAAGCCGTATTGGCTGAAGAACTCTGTAAGCGTGCCCGGAAAGAAACGGATTGTGAAGACAGGAAGAATTTTAAGAAGCGGCTGGACAATCTATTTGGATCTGATTCTAACGAAACCGACTGGCAAAAAGTAGCGGCTTGGTCTGCTGCCCGCCAAAAGTTAACGGTCATCTCGGGAGGACCTGGTACGGGAAAGACGACCACAGTTGTCAAGATACTTCTTTTGGAGGCACAGATGTACCCAAACAGACATATAGCATTGGCGGCTCCGACAGGTAAGGCAGCCTCGCGACTCATGGAGTCAGTCGATTCTGCTCTTGAAGTATATAAGCCGGAAAAGGAAGTCCTGGACCAGCTTCCGGACAAATCTTTTACTATCCATAAACTATTGGGGGCCCGGCGGTTCGGTGCCGAATTTCGATACAATAAGGATAATCCGTTACCCTATGACCTAATTGTAATCGATGAAGCTTCCATGATCGATCTGGCCCTGATGGTCAAGCTGTTAGAAGCCTTACCCGAACACGCCAAATTGATTCTTTTGGGAGATAAGGATCAGCTTGCATCGGTTGAAGCCGGGGCTGTGTTGGGCAGCATATGTTCGAATACTAAAAACCTGTTTTCTGATTCATTCATAGATTCTGCTGAAAAAGCAGGATTTTCGATCAACAATACCCGCCTCCAATCAGCTAAGAAGCCATTAACAGATCATATTGTGTTATTGGAGAAAAGCTATCGGTTTGGAGAGGATAGTGGAATCGGGTTATTAGCCAATTCAATATTAGAAGGAGATACCAGCAGGGCAGGGGAGATATGTAATACCAAGGATTTTAAAGATGTACAGTTTATGGAATTTTCCAGAGCCCCGGAATTCAAGCAGATCCTTTCCGATACCATTTTAGAACATGTTCACAGACTCATTCAAACAAAGGATGTTGACGAAGCACTTGCCGCAATATCAGAGTTGGGTATCCTTTGCGTCCACCGTAAAGGCCCATTGGGAGCCAATCAGGTAAATAATCTGGCTGAAGAGCTGCTGAGAGAAAACCAGTTGATTCCCGCCACCAGTCAGTGGTATAAGGGAAAACCGGTAATGGTTACCCGCAATGACTACTCGTTGGGTTTACGCAATGGAGAATTGGGGATAACCCTGACAGACAAAAAGGGTGAGCTGAAGGTATATTTCCAGCAGAGCGACGGTGTTACCCGCTCATTCTATCCTTCTCGTCTTTCTAATGTTGAAACAGCTTTTGCAATTACTGTTCACAAGAGTCAGGGGTCTGAATTTGAAAATGTTGCTGTAATACTTCCTCCAAAGGTTTCCCCGGTATCTTCAAGGGAGATGTTATATACTGCTGTAACCCGGGCTCGCAACAATTGTACGTTAGTTGGAAGCAAGCAGGTATTTAATGACAGTATTAATAAAAGGATCGATCGCTCATCGGGACTTAAAGACAGGTTGTGGGGGTAGCAAAGAATAGTATCCTCTTCTATAAAAGAATAACAGGTGAATTGGGTGCGATGTTGTCATTAATTGTCTTGAGGACTTTGTAAAACCGTCTCTTTTACGAGCTCTCATTGCCACGAAAACTTTCGGGATAGAAATTTTTCTTTGAGGCTCTGATCGGGAGGTTGCTTCATTTCATTCACAATGACAGTTGGGTTTTCACAGCTCTCTTATAAACGACTCGATATTTTTTTCACCCGCTTCGGTTAGTAGAAAGCAATTTTCTTCTACGTAAAATCTTTACTACTAGTAATATTTTACTAAATATTAAAAAAAATTAATATTCAAATACCGTTTATGTCGGATTAATGGCAATTTTTAATAGGAACAATTACGTAGGTATATTCTTATAAAACATTCATCATAAATCCCAACAAACTAGTTGACACATTATGAAATATCTACAGATTCGATCACTAATATTCATTTTGGCTATTACGCTTGTCGGTGTTACATGTGACAGTAACTCCGATACAACAGGTCCGGGATCCGGTGAGGAACCTGCGGCTGTAGAAGGACAGGTAGAGGGTGATAATTCCCAGAATAAAATAAAGGGTACATCCTCAGATCATACCACAACAGCGGTAGAAGGTGCCACCGTTACAGCATTAAAAATAAATGCTGACGGGAGTACCGAAGCGATCGCCGATGCAGAAACCCAGACGAATGCAGAGGGTGAATTTACCCTGAATATTAATGCTGAGGCTGTTGCCAATTCTAGCCAGCAGATCATTGTAATGGCAGAAAAAAGCAGCCAGCAGTGGAAAGCATTTGTATCGGGTGAACTGGAGAGTGGTTCGACGGTTAAAGTGCAGCCACTTACCGTAGAATCATCCGGTGAGGCGGATGTTTATTCTGAAGTTGTCGCTCAGAACAATACCGATATTGTTTCCAAAGCAGACGTGGAGGCTTTTGTCGGAGCTGAGACATCGGCAGAAATTCGTAGTAATACTCAGGCAGCAGCTACAATAGCTGAAGCCTTGGCCGCTGAAGCCCAGGCAAGAGCCGAGTTCTTTGCAAATCAATCTGCCAAGATTTCAAGCGATCAGAAGCAGCAGATCTTGAATACCAAAGCTGAGGCGCAGGCCCAGCTAGAAAGTGAACTGTACGCTGCTGCAAGTTCAGCGGAGGAAGAAGCTGCAATGGAGACTTTCCTCAAAGCTGTAGCAGAAGCACATGCAGAAGCAGGTGTGGATGTATCGGCTTATGCCGAAGCTAAAGAGTTAGCTGGTCGTGTTGCAATCAAACACTGCAGTAGTCTTTCTGCTGAAGCAAAAGCTGAAATAAGAACTCGAACTGCATTGTTGACCTCCTTTTTTATTGATCAGGCCGTACAGGCACGCATGGAAGCTGAGGGAGCTGCACAATCAAATATAGATGCAGCTGCTGATGCAGCAGTTACTCTCCGACAGGAGATTAAAGCAATGGCTGGTGCATCCAAGGCAGAAATCGATGCTGTGTTTGAAACCTACAATGAGACGGTCGTAGATATTCTTTCCCAAGAGTTTTCTGCGAGCTCTGAGACTATTCTCAGTATAAATTCAGAGATTAATGAATCAAGTGGCCTCAAGGCTACACTTGAAACAACTGTTGAAGCAACCGCAAATACTCAATTGATTGTAGATGCCTATTCAACATTCCATTCTGAAGTTAAAGCTCTTGTAGATTCAAGTTTCAGTTCTGCTAGTGAGACGGAAGCTGAATTTATGGCTGATGTCTTAATTCTTGCTAACCTTGCTAATTAATTCCTGGCAAACTAGTTACACCTGATTAACTGATATCCCGAGTCTGACAGGCTCGGGATATTCTTTTATCTGTTTTTTTTAAATTAGGACCTAATACTCTCAAACTTGCCTGTTCCAAACTCTTTTTATGAGAAATAAATGGCCAAGTTAATTTTTTAAATGACCAGAAAACTAAAAAATGTATTCTTTCGTTATATCTGTAAGTCGTACCGGTCTTATTTGTAAGATATTGTTTTTAAAGTAGCTTAAGAGATGGATATGACCAAGACGTTAATCTACTTTAAGTAACTGTCGGAAAGGATTTTAGAGGTTCTGAATAATTTTAAGAATTTCAGAAACAAAAAGGTAGAAATGCATTATAACTTATTGATGAGATAACCTAATCTCATATGTTGTACCCCGAAAAGCCAACTTAAAATAAAAGGGAGTCGGTTGATCCCGGCTCCCTTTATTATTTTTTGAAATCACAAGCGCTAACCGCCAGCTTTTCCCATCTGACTAGTAAGCCCTTTTCTCCATGTAACTAAATAACCTGGATAATTTATTTCACTTCCAGCAACTCTACTTCAAACACAAGTGTCTGTCCGGGCTTGATAGGTCCTCCGGGCCGGGGATTATTACCATAAGCCAGATCGGAAGGGATCCAAAACTTATATTTAGCACCTTCGTCCATTAGTTGTACCCCTTCTGTCCATCCCTTGATTACCTGGTTGAGGGGAAACTCAGCCGGCTGTCCACGTTCATAGGAACTATCGAATTGTGTGCCGTCAAGCAAGGTACCCCGATAGTGAACGGAAACGGTGTCTGTAGCTTTAGGTTTAGGACCTGAGCCTTCTTCAAGGATCTTGTACTGAAGGCCACTCTCGGTCACATGGATACCTTCATTCTCCTTATTTTTTTCGAGAAATTCTTCACCCTTTCTACGATAAGTGACAGCATCTTCCTGTTGCTTCTTCATCGCTTCCTGCCGTTTTTGCATCTGGTAGGTCTGGATGATACTCCTCATTTCAGATTCAGGAATGGGTGTTTCAAGGCTGTCATTTAGTCCTGCATGTATACCAGCTGCCAGCTTGTCGAGATCAATATCGGTCATGCTCTGCTGGGTCAATACTTTGCCGTTTTGATATCCAAGACTAAAGCTGACACTGTCAATTTTGCTCTCCAGTTCGGGTATGCCTGACTGGGAAGTAGATGACTGGGAATTGCATCCAATAAAAAAGGTAAACGTTCCGATGATAAGTAGCATTAATCGTTGTAGAAACATGATGTATAAATATCGTTGATTATTGATTTGTGATCTTTTGGTGAGGGAAGGTATCTATTTTTAAGCCCTATCAAAAATGGAAATAGCTTTTAATATAATGAAACAGTAGTTGTTTGGACGGAGGTTTCCTCACCTAATGCAGTCCAGGCAAAAATCAATGCTCCATTGTGAAATTCAAGTTGAGGGAATCCACTTTTCCTGTCGGCCGACATAGCTGCCACCTTTACGGGCGACTGTGCAACATCTGTCTCTATATCTACGATACGATATTTTAGAGCAGCTTTTTCATCTGTTTTTTCCATCCAGCTTATCGCAACACTTCCTTCTGAGATAAATGCCGCATCAACTCTTCCTATAGGATTTCCTTCATCAATCCTGAGTGGTTTCCTAAACGTTGAACCACCATCAAATGAATATGCTGCTTTTACTTGGTATTGTTCATTTGCCCCGGTGAACCAAGCTACAACAACAGTGTCTCCCGAGGCACGTATTACCGGTCCATTTACCGGACATCCGCCAATCTTCCATTCATCTTTATGTACAATATTGGGTTCCGTCCATTGTCCCTGCTCGTATCGGCTAACGTAGATATCCCGAATTTCATCTTCTGTCCGATCTCGGTAAGCTACGATTGCCCGATCACCAGTAATAGCAAGTGAGGTCTGACAGCAGTCACATACGGTGGAGTCGATCATTTGACGATTGGTTACTGAGCCGTCCCGCCCTATAACTGCCGAGCGGATCGTCATCGCTTTGGAAAGGTCACCGTACTCGTCTTCGGCCCGATTGGCCGTTTGTCGACCATCCAGCCATACAGCTAGTACCTTGTCACCGTCAATGGGATCCATGGATACAAAGCCATGTTCTGTCGCAGTTTGATCAAAATGAGGTGTTATTACAGTATCTTTTTTATTCTTAATATCACTCAGACGCATTTTTACTTCATATGAGTAAGTATGGCCCGGTGTTTTATGCAACCAGTGGGCAGCCATTAGCTTGCCATCGAATCCTGTGACAGAGGGAAAGTCGGCCCAGTTGACAAACCAGTCATTGCCATTGGCAATGGTTTCTGGCGGGGACCAATTTCCATTAATCAATCGGGAGTATTTAAAGGATACTTCCCCGTTATTATTGGGGGCTTTTACCCAGCTTAAAAAAAGTCGTCCCGTATTATCTTTTGTGAGGTAGGGCAATTCGGTAGAGCTCCCGGCCGGTGATTTCAGCACATTAACTGGTCTGGGATTGCTGTTA
>JBEPXS010000108.1:0-9551 GCA_041641755.1 Balneolaceae bacterium | reverse complement strand
TGATGAGGCAAGAGAGATTGATTGGGACAAAGGAAGTAAAAGATGCCGGCAATGATCAAGAGCTTAGAGTTATTTTCGATTCCCTGTTCCATCCCATTGCCCCGACATTGAGAATCAGGCAGCAGAAAAAAGTATCAGAGCCTTTTCTACCTTGGTATTTGATGCAGGTGTACGAGGATACGACTCAACTAGAAACGGTAGCCTGGCAGCATATTGGAATAGATCAGGAGGATAATAATCGGAGCTACCATAGCGCCCGTTTAAACCGCCCGGGAATGGAGGTTACTAAAAATTCAAATGATGAATCCCCAAACAGGCTGTTTGCCAAATATCCCAAAGTAGGTGAAACAGTAGTAGATGAGATTACGACCGGGATCTGGAGTGAGGTTCCCCTGGCATTGTACAGTGACATAGAGCATACCTTGCCCCGAAGTGACGAACGGTCGTTAAAACAGCTTTTGCACCAATTGGATTCGATTGATACGGATAGTGCCACGGCAAATGATGAGGAAATTAGATTGGGAAATATTGTTATTGTATGGAATGTACTCCAACACTTCTATCCCTACTTTGATGTGATCGGGACCGATTGGGACCAGCAATTGAAGATAACACTACAGGAGTCACTTAAGGATAAAAACGAAGAAGATTTTTATCACACGTTGAGAAAAATGCTTGCCTCAGTCAGGGATGGCCATATATGGCTTAATCATCCTTCATTCAGGTATTCCGGAGTATTTCCGTTTACTGTTGATTGGATTGAGGGTAAGATCGTGGTCACACGTTCTATCCATCAGGAAATTAAACCGGGAGATATCATTCAATCAGTTAATGGGAAGACTGCCACTGAAATAGTGCAGTCGCGCATGAAGCTTGTTTCCGGATCGCAACAACTGGCGCAATTTTGTGTCTTAAGACGATTTGGGCTTGGAGAAGAGGAGAGCATGGTTAAAGTTAAGGTCAACCAAAATGGCACCCTCAGGGAATATATGGTTGAACGGTCGAGTATGAGCTCGAATCAGATGTTATACGAATCGGACAAGCCTAAGATTTATGAAATTGAGGATAATATCTTCTATGTGGATCTGAACAGGGCATCCATGGAAGAGATAGAAAAAAAGCTGGAGCAGATTGCTGGGGCGCGTGGTGTTATTTTTGATCTCCGGGGATATCCAAATAGTAATCATAAAATTATAAGCCATCTGCTAAGTGTGCCCGACACGTCTGACCGATGGATGAAAAAACCACAGATAATATATCCTGATCAAGAGGATATTGCTGGCTACGAAAAACACGGGTGGTTCTTACAACCGTCCAAACCCCATATTGAAGGGAATGTGGCATTTATAACGGATGGAAGAGCTATCAGTTATGCTGAATCGGTCATTAGTTTTGTGGAACATTACGAGCTGGGCGAAATTGTAGGGCAGCCTACAGCAGGTACTAATGGTAGTGTAAACAGGATTACCCTGCCCGGTGGCTATTCCTTCCGTTTTACCGGAATGAAAGTAGCCAAACATGATGGGTCGCAGCATCATCTGGTAGGTATTCAGCCAACTGTACCGGTTGAAAAGACTATAGTGGGCATACGTAAAGGACAAGATGAGTACCTGGAAAAGGCGATTGAAGTCGTACAACAGGGTGCTGGTAACAAGGAATAGAATAGGAATAAGAAAGCTACTGTTCCTGGCATATTGGAAGAGGGCTTTGAAAGACCAGGGGCTATACAAAAGTCTCTGGTATTAAATTTTTTAATTTAATCAATTCAGATGGATGAATTTATGAAAGCCGCAATCGAGCAAGCTCAAAAGGGGTTAGCCGAAGGCGGTATTCCCATTGGATCAGTCTTGGTGATGGGTGAGAAAATTATTGGCCGGGGTCACAACCGGCGCGTTCAGCAGGGGAGTGCAGTACTCCACGCCGAAATGGACTGTCTGGAAAATGCAGGGAGGCAGAAGGCCGCAGATTATAAAAGGGCAATACTGTATTCAACACTCTCTCCATGTGATATGTGCAGTGGAGCCGTTCTTCTATACGGTATCCCCAAAGTCGTTATTGGTGAAAACAGAACCTTCAAAGGCCCTGAGCAGTATTTGAGGTCACGAGGAGTTGAATTATCTATACTTGACAGCCGGGAATGTATTGAGATGATGGAGTCGTTCAAGGAGGAAAACCCTGATCTCTGGAATGAAGATATTGGGGAATAGTTGTTTACATGAAGGGCTTCTAGTTTGATATGTAGAGTTTGTTACTCAGGCCGGATCCCTTATCTTTGATTGCTATATTTTTTAACATATTCACTCAAATTGTGAAATCTTCAATTCGCATAGCTTCAGGTTCTGGCTTTTGGGGGGATCTTCCCCGTGCTCCGGTCGACCAGGTAAAAAAAGGCCCCGTAGACTACCTGGTTATGGATTACCTGGCTGAGGTGACCATGTCAATTATGCAAAAACAACGGATGCGTCACGAAGATCGCGGCTATGCTTATGATTTCATAAAAGTCGTAGAGGAGATTCTTCCTGATATCTCAGAGCGTGGGATAAAAGTAGTAACAAACGCCGGTGGAGTGAATCCCGAAGCTTGTAAAGATGAGATTCTGGAGCTTGTAAAAGAGCAGGGATATGAGAATCTAACCGTTGCCGTAGTTGACGGGGATGATATCCTGCCAAAAATAGATCAATTGGTAGAGAATGGACATCCTCTTAAAAACATAGATACCGGCCATCCGATTACCGACGTGCAGGACCACTTGCTGAGTGCTAATGTATACCTTGGCAGCAAACCCATTGTAGAAGCTCTTGAAAAGAACGCCGATATTGTGATTACCGGCCGGGTGTTTGATGCGGGTCTTATTCTTGGACCGATGATGCACGAGTTTGGCTGGTCGTTTGATGAGTATGACAAGGTAGCCAGCGGAATTATTGCGGGTCATATTATTGAATGTGGTGCACAGGCTTCTGGAGGAAATTTTACTGACTGGAAAGAGGTCGATGATTTCGTAGATATTGGGTTTCCTATTATTGAAGCATATCCCGATGGAACGTTCGATGTTACCAAGCATGAAGATACCGGTGGACTTGTAAACGAAATGACTGTAAAAGAACAGATTGTGTACGAAATTGCAGACCCTACAGCCTACCTGACACCGGATGGGATAGCTGATTTTACCTCCGTGCAGCTTGAACAGAAGGCGCCAAACCGCGTGCATGTTCAGGGCATCAAGGGAAAGCCGGCAACCAACAGCTATAAGGTATCCGCCAGTTATAAAGATGGCTACAAATTAACGGCCAGTTTGGTATATTCATGGCCCGATGCGCTGGGAAAAGCTCAAAAGGCCGGTAAAATTCTCCGTGGTAGAGCCGAAGCATTGCAACTTGATCTCGGAGAGCTGAACGAGCAATATGTTGGGTTCAATGGTAACAGTGAAGAACCTGTTACTGAAGAAGCTCTGGCAGCGGAGCACAACGAAATTGAATTAAGAATTTCTGCTTCCGGACAATACAAGAAAGACTTGGACCGCTTTGGAAAGGAAATTGTTCCACTGGTCTTGACAGGTCCAGGTGGCGTAACAGGTTATGCCGGCGGCAGGCCCAGGGCTTCAGAAGTAGTTGCATACTGGCCTGCATTGCTCGACAAACAGGCTGTAGAACCCCGTGTGCGAATATTTGAGATATAAAACTATTTTTGTTTTGAAAAAAGAGCCTTTTACGTTGTTATTTTAACCGGCAGTGAGAAATATTTTGTAGTTCAGATTTATACTAATCGATTTGGTATTTTATAACAGTGAATAAATTTAAAATTAATTTTTGACGATGAAGATAGGAATTATCGGAGCAAGCCTTGCTGGACTTGTAGCAGGTAAAAAGCTGGGCCAGGCAGGACACGACGTAACCGTGATTGAAAAAACGAGAACATTAGGTGGTCGTCTGGCAACCTTGAATGATGGAAATGGAAATATATTTGACTATGGTGTTTCACACTTCCATGCCAACGATCCCGATTTTACCTCTTATATCAACTATCTGGAAGAGGAAAAGTTGGTCCGGGAATGGTCTTCGCGGTTCGAATATTTTGATGGAGAACAGCTTCACGAGCTAAACCCCAACCGCTCACCCGAACTGCATTATTCATCAACGAAGGGCTTCAGTAAAATTGTGGATAAGTTGAGCCGCTGGGTCGATATCAAGTCATCTGTCAGGGCGGGCGGACTCACCCATATCGGTGCCGATCGTACCAAAAAGAGGGCCTGGATGATTAATTTGACCGATATAAGTGTTTTTGAATGTGATGCTGTAATTCTGGCAACACCAGCTACCGAGGCTTACGGAATACTGATGACGACACAAGATGAAACTGCGGCTCGACGTATTATCCGGTATGTTGACGAATTTGAGTATGACTCTTCTTATACTGTCATGGCCAGCTACAAAGATCAGGAAATTCCCGATTGGGATGCCATTGAGTGCCTGGGACATAATTTAAAGTGGATTATCAACGAATCCTCAAAGCGAGAAAATGCCGATGCCTCCCTGGTTATTCATTCCTCTGCTTCTTTTGCAAGGCGACATACTGAGACAGATAATGAGCAGATTACCGTTGATATTCTGCAACATGCAGCAGAAATAACCGGAGAGCGATGGGTTGCACAGCCAGCGCACAAACATATCCATTTTTGGAAATATGCAAGCTGCAAAAACCCGACAAATGAAGAATTTATGGAACTCGAGATGGAGGAAGCACCGTTAGCCTTAGTGGGCGATTACCTGGGTGGTAATTCGGTCCAAAGTGCATATCTTTCCGGACTTCGATTAGCGAATTACTGGAATGAGAAATATGAGCTGGCGGAAGTTTAGTTCTTTGAATACTAGTTTCCGAGGTACCGTGTCGGTTACAATAAGAGGAAATAATTTAATATATACGGAGTTAATATAAACAAGGTCATCTGCCGAAAAGTAATTGGCTTTAGAAAAGATGTGCTTATCTGGTAAAAACACTGACCCAAAAAATATTCTTCCTTGACAGGATCACTCAAAAAGCTAAATACTTATTTTAAGAAATACGTGGGGACCATTATCGTCGGGTCTCTGTTTCTGATTGCCTCTAACTTTTTTCTGGTTTGGATTCCGATTTTTATTCGCCGAACCATTGATGAAGTAGCAGCATTAGAAGGCAGGGCAGGGACACAATATGATGGTCTCACAGAAGTGCTGTTCAGCAGCCAGGCAGGAGTAATTCTGGCAGAAAACGCTCTTCTGCTTGTGGGGGCTGTCTTAGCTTCCGGGCTTTTACTGTTCGCTACCCGGCAAACTCTGATTGTAACATCTCGGAAAATTGAGTTTGATCTCCGAAATGATGTCTTTGGCAAGCTGCTTGAACTGCCTCAGCGATTTTTCAGTGAATACAAAAAGGGCGAAATCTACGTCCGCGCTACCGAAGATATCTCCAAGGTCCGCGAGTATTTTGGTCCGGCTTATATGTATACTATTAACACTATTTCGCGAGCGGGTTTTGTCATCGCTATGATGATTATTGTGAGTCCCCAGCTGACATTCTGGGCTCTGTTGCCGCTGCCGCTTCTTTCAGGATTTGCTTATTGGATCAGTGGATATATCAACAATCATTCACGTATTATCCAGGAGCAGTACTCAAACGTAGCGGGACGAGCACAGGAAGCGTTTTCCAGTATTAGGTTGATTAAAGCATACAATAGGGAAGCATACGAACAACAGCGGTTTGAAGATGAGAGTGAATCGTATCGTCAGAAAAAACTACGGCTTGATATGGTGGAATCACTGTTTCACCCTGCCCTTAATTTTTTAATCGGTATTTCGATTATTCTGGTGATCTGGAAAGCCGGGCAGTATGTAATTGAAGGGATGCTCACTGTGGGTAACATTGTTGAATATGTGGTGTATGTGGCCTATCTGACCTGGCCGGTCGCCTCTTTGGGATATACTGTAAACCGATTTCAGCGATCGATGGCTTCATGGAACAGGGTGGATGAAATTTTAACTGAAGAGATTGAGATCAGTGATAATGGAGAAACAGACACTTCAATAAAAGAAATTGAAGGAGAGATTGAGTTTAGAAATGTTTCTTTTAAATATCCCGGAGCAGAAACTTTTGCTATTCAAAATGTAAACTTACAAGTGGAAGCCGGACAAAATGTGGCTATTGTGGGACGAACAGGAAGTGGAAAATCAACACTTGTTCAATTGATACCCAGACTTTACGATCCATCAAAAGGGGCGATTTTGATAGATGGAATGGATATTCGGAAAATTCCTGTAAAAAAATTAAGAGAGGAAATAGGTTTCGTGCCGCAAGATACTTTCTTATTTTCAGATACAATAGGTGAAAATATCGCCTTTGGTACGGACGGGGCCTCCAAGCAACAGGTACATACCGCGGCGGAAAAGGCCCAGGTACGTGACAACATAATGGACTTTGACAAAAAATTTGAGACTATGCTCGGTGAGCGGGGAATAACGCTTTCCGGGGGACAAAAACAACGGACCGCCATAGCAAGGGCTTTGATTCGTGATCCTGAAATTATTATCCTTGACGACTCGTTAAGTGCGGTAGATACTAAAACAGAAGAGGCAATTCTTCAGCATTTACGGAATGAGTTGGAAGAACGGACAACAATTATGATCAGCCATCGTATTTCTACGATAAAAGATGCTGATATCATTTACTACATGGAAAACGGAACTATTACAGAATTCGGAACACACGATGAACTTTTACAAAAAGAAGGCAGTTATTCGGCCATGTATAAAAAACAACTACTAGAAGAAGAATTGGCTGAAATCTAAATAAACCAGAAACAAATCGGGGATTCATTGCTTGAACGCAATACCCCTAAAGCAAAAACGGGAGTAATAAATAATGATTATTGTACCACTAGGAGTTGCATCTGCAACCCCAACGGCAACTAGACATTTAGCATCAGTAGCAGTATGGAGAGAGGGCAGCATTTTTCTTTTCGATTGTGGCGAAAACACCCAAATGCGTATGTTGCAGGGGGGAATGAAACGTTCCAAAATCGAATGCATTTGTCTCTCTCATTTCGACACTGATCACTATTCGGGGCTTATCGGATTGCTTTCAACACTGCAACTACAACGCAGAGATGAAAAGCTAACCATAGTAGCTCCGGAAGGCATTCAGGAGTTTGTAGAGTTCAATATCGACTTTGCTGGTATTGACCTGAACTATCCCATCGAATACGTTGAAGTTGAAGAAGATTTTGAACATCAACGAGTCATGGATGAGGATGAATACTACATTGAAGCTCGTCCCTTAAATCACTCAAAATTCTGTATTGGATATCGCTTCCAGGAAAAAGATAAGCCTGGTAAAGTGGATGCGGAAAAAGCAGAGAAGATGGGAATTTCTGAGGACTGGCAATACAAGGAATTAAAAGCGGGTAATGACGTAGAGCTGGATGACGGCACTATTGTCAAATCTCATGATATTGTGGGACATCCGCGTCCCGGCGATAGCTTTGCCTACATTACTGACACCCGATATTCCCCAAATTCAGTTAAACTGGGTATGAATACTAACGTGTTAATGCATGAGGCTACCTTTAGTGATAGCCTCTCTGAGAAGGCAGAGGAAACGGGTCATTCCACCGCAAAAGATGCAGCCAGGGTAGCCAACGAGGCAAAAACCAAGTTGCTGGTACTTACACATTTCTCCGCGCGGTATACCAACCAATACGTGTTGCTTAGAGAAGCCCGTGACGATTTCTTCCCTACTTGGGTTGCCACAGAACTGCGACCTATCTTTACCGATCCTGCTCATGAAAAAGGTATTATCCAGCCTAAGGTATACCTGAAGGAGATTAATAAGAAAGGTGGAAATAACGATAAAAATCGATCGAAAAGTAAAAGCCGGGGAAGTAATAAACGCAAGAAAAAAAAGCGTTTTAGAAAGCGGAAGAGTTCTAAGGATCAAAGCCGGTCTCGTTCTAAAAGCAGTTCAAACAAGAAGGATCGTAAAAAAAGGGAAAAGAAAAGCAGTTCCCGCAGTTATAACAAGAACAAAAACAACAATAATAACGGCGGAAACGATAACCAGAGAAAACCCAAGCATATAACTCCGCGTACCCCCTTTGACGATTTCGATCGTTTCTAAAACTTAAAGGTAAGTGAGCAAATCCAGTATTGGTAATAAAGCCGTCGACAGAGATCTGCTTCGGCGGCTTTATTCATTTATAGAACCATATAAATGGTATGTCCTTTTAGGGATCGGTTTGACGCTTACGGCGTCATTCTTGGGTACGGTACGTCCGAAACTGACACAAATAGCGGTAGATGAATACATCAGGACCAATGATATTGAAGGCCTGTTGTGGATTGTCTTCCTGCTCTGTCTGGCCTTGGTTGGTGAGTTTATCGTGTTGGTAGCTAACACCTATCTGACCCGTTGGTTTGGGCAGGGTGCGTTATTTAGCCTGCGAAATGCGGTCTTCAAAAAAATTCAGTCGTTACACGTTCAGTTTTTTGATAAAAATACCATCGGTCGGCTGATAACCCGAACTACCAGCGATATTGAAGCACTGAGCGAATTACTCAGTGACGGGGTTGTGAATATGATAGGAGATCTGTTCAGGATCTTTTTTATCCTCTACTTTATGTTCAGCATGAGCTGGGAGCTGACCCTTGTGGCTATCTCCGTATTACCCATCCTGTTTTATGTAACATTTTGGTTTAAAGCTAAAGTAAGAGTAGCCTTTCTCAATGTGCGCGACCAGGTGGCACGACTCAATTCCTTTGTACAGGAGCACATCAACGGTATGGATATCGTTCAGCTCTTCAACAAAGAGGAGCGGGAACGCGACCGGTATCACTCCATTAACAGTGAACATCGGGAAGCCCATATCGATACCATATTTTATTACGCTATCTTTTGGCCTGCTATTGAGGTGATCTCCAGCCTGGCATTGGCTCTTGTAATCTGGTATGGCGGTGGACGCGCATTATTGGGGGAAGTGACCTTTGGTATCCTGCTGGCCTTTGTTCAGTATGTACGTCAGTTTTTCCGTCCCATACAGGGGATATCGGAGAAGTTCAATACCCTGCAATCAGCTTTGGCTTCCTCCGAACGTATTTTTAATGTATTGGATACTGAAAATGAAATATCTGATCCTGAAAATCCTACGTCAGTAGAAAACTCCAGAGGGAATATTCGATTTGAAAATGTTTGGTTCAGCTATAATAAAGATGAGCAGGTATTGAAGGATGTTTCCTTTGAAGTAAAATCGGGCAAGACGGCGGCTATAGTGGGCGCAACAGGGGCTGGTAAAACGACTATTATCAACCTGTTGATGCGGTATTACGACATTGATCGGGGTTCCATATTGTTGGATGGTATAGATATCCGCAATCTCAGTCTGAAAGAATTGCGGTCAAACTTCGGAATGGTGCTGCAGGATAATGCCCTTTTCTCTGGGAGCGTCATGGAGAATATTACCTTGGGCAATCCTCAAATCAGTGAAGAAAAGGTAGTTGAGGCTTCAAAAGAAGTGCAGGCCCATCATT